>CAKZYZ010000408.1 GCA_937885075.1 uncultured bacterium
AAAGCGAATATCGAACCGCAGAATATCGAACTCCGAATGTCGAAGTATTTAAAAAGCGAATATCGAACCGCAGAATATCGAACTCCGAATGTCGAAGTATTTAAAAAGCGAATATCGAACCGCAGAATATCGAACTCCGAATGTCGAAGTATTTAAAAAGCGAATATCGAACCGCAGAACACCGAACTCCGAATGTCGAAGTATTTAAAAAGCGAATATCGAACCGCAGAATATCGAACTCCGAATGTCGAAGTTTCGCCTCGCCTTGGCTTCTTTCACTTCGACATTCGATATTCGACATTCGATATTCTGCGGTTCGCTTTTAAACTTTTTCCTTTTGCTTTTTTCCTTTTTCTTCTTATCTCGTAACCGGAATATCATTTGATCCCCCATAATAGGCCCTGGTCACTCCACGAATGGCCCAGAGGCCGGAGCCGGGACGGAAGATCCCGATATCATCGCCGCCAATTCCGCTGTAATCACCCGGGACCGGAAGATCGCCGGCTCCGCCGTAATATACCCGGGTAACTCCCTTGATCGCCCAGAGACCGGAACTTTGCCGGAAGATCCCGGCCGCCCGGTAGCCCAGGCCGTCGTAATCACCGGGAACCAGGCGATCGCTTCCATTTCCGAAATAGAACCGGCTGAGACCTCGCATCGCCCATAACCCGGAGGAAGAGCGGAAGATTGCCGTATCCAGAGATCCATCGCCATCATAATCTCCCGGCGCCGGCTGATCGTACCGCCCGCCAAAGTAGGCCCGGGTGACAGAGCGGATCGCCCAGAGACCAGATGCTCCCCGGAAGATCCCGATATTCGCCGTGCCGCTTCCTCCATAATCTCCCGGGACCGGTATATCCTCAAACGATCCGTAATAGATCCGGCTCAACCCCCGGATCGCCCAGAGACCGGAAGCCGCCCGGAAGACGCTGATATCCGCGGTTCCATCGCCATCATAGTCGGCCGGGATCAGTTCATCGCCCTCTCCTCCGAAGTAGAGCCGGCTGATCCCCCGGATCGCCCAGAGACCCGAAGCCGGCCGGAAGATAGCGATATCGGAGAGACCATCGCCGTCATAATCGCCCGAGACAATGCCGCCGGAATAGATACTATCCATATTAAGCTCAATATCTCCCATCTCCACTACACCTTCATCAGCCCAGTTAAGGTAGGAAGCATCGGCGTAGCCGGGGAGATAGCCGCGGTAGCGGGCCTGGGCCCGGACGGTGCCATCCTCGAAATGAGTGCAGATCTCCAGATCGTATTGGCCGGATCCGTTCGCTTTTCCGACTCCGCTCCTTCCGTCCGGGCAGACGATCCTGACCGCCGCCCCGGCCATCGGAGCCCGGGTATTCCTGTCAATTACCCTCCCGGCCACCTGAAAGCATTTGATGATGGTGGGGGTGGGGGTGATGACGGGTGTCGGAGTAGGGGTGTATCGGGGTGTGGGGGTAGCAGGGGGTATCGGAGTAACGGTGTATCGGGGTGTGGGAGTAAGGAGAGGTGTCGGAGTAGCCGTGGGGGTGGGCGGAGGTGTCGCTCCCACCGTAAACTTTCCGGCTTCAGTCAATATATTGGAATACCAGGCCAGATCCTCGCCGTATCGGCCGCTTAACTTTATCCCTTCAAGATTAAGATCGCAGTCGCTCCCAATTGTCGCCTCCGTCATCACCTGGAATTCCACTTTTAGAAGAGCCCCGCCGCCGCCGGAGAGCGCCTGATCGGACGAGATCGCTAGATTCAACTCTCCCGCCCGAGAATAATAATCCAATGTAAAACTGCCGGTTAGTTCGGTCTTTTCCACACTTAGAACTGTCAGAACGGCTGGATCATAACTTAAACTTAGATCAAGTCCGGCCAGATCGGTCACGCTGTTAATAGAAACGGGGATCTGGACAACTTGCCCGGGAAGACTCCGGCCATCGGAGATCGCCACCGTATATTCACCAACGCTCCGTGCCAGGCTCCCCCCTCCGGCTTGCGGCGGATTGACCGGCAATCCCACCGCTTTCCTTAAGATCATCACCGCGTCGGCCGAATCGATCTTACGGTCTCCATTTAAATCTCCGGCTAATTTTTGCAGTTCGGTCGGAATCAATTCTCCGGTGGCGATCTTCAGCGCCAGGAGGGCGTCCCCGCTGTCCACTTCCCCGTCTCCGTTGATATCACCAAGGATATAGTCCGGGGCGACCGTGAAGAGGGATCGATCTGAATAATCAACCAGGAGATTTTCCCCGTTCTCATCCTTGAACTTCACCACCACGAAGAGATGCTCGCAGGCTTCAAATGGCGAAGCTCCCTCGGAGACCTTGAATTTAATGTCGAAGAGATGCCCCTCCCCGACTATGGTCATCCCCTGCGGACCGATTCCGCTGATATTGAGTTGGCCAGAGGCGAACTCGCTGTTGTCCATGATCATAAAGCCTTCGGTCAGGGCCGTCCTCTCCACCGTCACCCTTTCCGGATCGATCTGATTGATCGGGGTCAATAGCTCCGTGTCATACGTGAACTGCACATCGAGACCGTAATTGGAGATCCCGACGGCGTTGGCGGCATTGATTAAAAGGGTAACTTCGTCTCCGGCATCGCCCCGGTAGTCCGGCATCCAGGCGGTGATCGCCCCCACCATTCCCCTTACATAACCGCTTTTCTCACTCTCGTTAAAATCAGTATTAAGAGCGCTTACCTTGTAATAATAGACCTCTTCGTGACCAAGACCGGAATCCGTGTAGCCGGTCTCTTTCACTAACTCCTGGTTGAGCAATGTGAATTCGCCTTCCGCCGTTAAAGAACGATAGACATTGTAGCCGGAGATATCCGGCTCGGGATTGGGGTTCCAGACCAGTTCCAGATAATCCATTCCGTTGTAAACTCCAAGTCCGGTGGGAGGTGAGGGGGGTATGGGAGTAGGGGTGTATGGGGGTATGGGGGTGGCTGTGGGTGACTGGGTGGCGGTGGGTGTGGGAGTATGGGGGTATGGGGGTGTCGGGGTGGCCGTGGGTATCGGGGTAACGGTGTATCGGGGTGTCGGGGTGGTACTGGGCACCGGCGTCATGGTAACTGAAGGCGATGGGGTGGCACTCGGGACTGGTGATGGTGTAGTCGAAGGTGACGGTGTCACAGTCGAAATTACGCTGGGCGTTGTCGAAGGCGATGGGGTCGCGCTGGGAACCGGCGACGGTGTGTTTGAAGGTGATGGTGTCGCAGTCGGGACCGGTGTGGATGTGTCAACGGCGTTGGTGTCGAGCTTGGAATCGGTATGGGCGTGGCAGAAGGCGATGGTGTCGCACTCGGAACCGGCGACGGTGTTGTTGAAGGTGATGGGGTCGCGCTGGGAACCGGTGTTGGTGTGGTTGAAGATGATGGTGTTGCGCTAGGTGAAGGTGTCGGAGTATGGGTGTGTCGGGGTGTCGGGGTAGCACTTGGCACCGGCGTCATGGTAACTTTTGGTGACGGGGTAGCTGTCGCCGGCGGTGAAGGAGACGGTGATGGCGTCTTGGTCGGGGGCGGCGAAGCCGTCGGAGACGAGGTTGGCGAAGGTGGGTTGGTAGGTTCAGGAGTCGGCGTCGGAATAGGCGAAGGTGGTATAGTTGGTTCCGGAGTTGCGCTTGGCGCCGGCGAGGCGGTCGGGATGGCGGAAGGGGCCGCCGACGGCGTAGCCGTCGGGGAGGCTGTCGCCATTGGCGAAACGGTCGGTGCCGGGGTCGGGGTCGGGGGGAGATCCACCGCCAGGGTCTGCTCGGTCCACATAGCCCCGTTGTTAAAACTCAGCGTCGGATCGGCCCCCTGCTCTCCGCCGGTAGTCGAGCCGTATATCAGAAAGAAGATCGTGGCTCCGTTGGTCAGACCTTCGGAGAGCTCGTCGGACGCGTCGGGATCGTTCCCGAAGATATCCAACTGTCCATAGGCGCAATCGTCGGCCATGGACTGAGTGATCGTCGTTATTCCCACCAGGATATCATCGGTCCCGTTGTTCCAAAAGGCTCCGGTCTCGTCCCCCTCAGCCGGACAATAATCGTTAAAATAGCCCGCCGTATCGGTAAAATAGCCCCAGGTGCCCAGCATCTTAAGCTGGTTGGGACCACCGGTGTTGGGGACGGGATTGTAGATACTCTCGAAATAACCAGGGGCGATTGTTGGTGTCGGAGTAACGGTCGGTGTGGGAGTATGGGGGTATGGGGGTGACGGGGTAGCAGAAGGTATCGGAGTAGTGGTGTATCGGGGTGACGGAGTCGGAGACGGAGTTCTCGTAGATATCTGGACCGGTGTTACCGACGGAGTAGGTGACGCGGTCGGGGTCGGTATGGTTGGAGGCGTGGGGCTGGGAGTGGGAGATGGCGATGAGTTCAATGAATGGGTTACCGTGAATGTTCCGGAGGGGAAGGTGTACTCGTTCCCTTCCACGAAATAGGCATAAGGCCAATGCGAGCCGCTGGCATCCTTATCGCAGGATATGGTGATCTCGTCATCAGTCACGTGAAAATCGAGGAGATATCCCCGGTAGTTGATGTTTCGGGCGCCGATATAGTCCAGAGTCGAAGGAACGCATGGGTCGAGGTGGAGGCCGTCCGCGTCAATCGAGATGCCTATAAAGGCGTACAAGAAGGCGGCCCCGGCCAGGCCGGTCTCCGGGAATTCATGAGCCATCACTCCCAGGGCGCCCGCGCCATCGGTTCCTCCCTGGATGCTTTCGTTGAAGATCGTGGGGGAGCCGCCGGTCAGCTTGTCCGGCTCGCTGTAACGTTCCAGGACTTCCTTCAACCGCTGGTAAGCGTTGTCGGCGCCGAGATATTTCGCCCGGGCCATGATATCGTAACCGGTCACGGAAAGACCGGCGCCACCGTCCTGGATCTGCTCGTCCCAGGCGTAGCGGTTGACATTGTCGTAGGCCCACCATTCGTTGTTGTCGATCGTACTGGTCCGGGGGGCAAACTTCCACTTGCTGTAGATGTCGCCGGTGGAGAGCCAGTTAAAGATTGATGCCGCTTTACTTTCATCTCCGAGGCCTTCCACTAAAGCCGGGAGATTAACAAAGCTGTATCCATAATCGCGAGCGGTCCCATTGCGATCAATCGCGCCGATATATCTTCCCGCCGTCTCCGACCAGAACTCGGCGTTATAGGCCGCTTTACAGGTAGCGAGGAGCCCCGTATAGTAATCCCCTTCCGAAGTATTTCCCTCTGTATACTCGATATCCGCCATCGCCTTGACCGAGCCGTAGTAATCGATACTGCTGTAGGCGTCCTTCCCTCCAAAGGGAATAATATCCCAGTAATTGGACCCCACGTCCTCCCCGTTGATGGAGCCGTGGTCAAGGTCGCCGGTCGTCACCCCGTCGCCGATGATGCCGTTGCCGATGATAATCCCCTGGAGACCCCCCAGAAAATTCAACTGGTAGTTCATCGCCGCCCGGAGCCTTGTCAGTTGCCCGGTAAGAAAGGCGGTGTCGTGAGTCCAGGCGTAGTACTTCCAGCAGGCCTGGATATAAATCGCGTTGGTATTGAGATGACGGGAATCATGGGTGGCAGAGTTGATCGGCCATTCCCGGCTTCCCGGCCAGCTCCACATATAGCCGGAATGGCCGTAGCCGTCGTCGCCCTGCTCCCAGGTCGAGAGAATGTGCTTGATCCGGGAACGGTACCAGCTATCGCAAAATCCGTGCGCCATGGCCGCCCAGTTCTGCCAGGCATAGAGGCCGACATCCTGATAATGAAACGCGCTGTGTCGATAAAAGCGATTCAGCAGTTCGTCAAAGCCGTATTCTCCTCCCCAGGAATTGGTAATGGTCTCCGTGGAGGAGGTATAAAACTCCGGATAGGAGTTTTGATCAGAATTGTCGGGAGTGTTCACCTTGATCTCACCCTCGTTCACATTCTCCAGGCTGAAATTAAAATCGAAGTCCTGGGCGGCGGTATCCTCCCCGGAGCAAAGGGTCAGCGAGGAGGAGGATTGCTCCATCCAGACCGAGGAAGAGGGCAGAAGGTTGAAGTCCATATCCCAATTACCCGCGCCCAGGGCTAGGAGTGCTCTGGTTCCATTGGTGGTGAAGAGAAGATTGGAATCATCATTGCGCATGAAATACTCAACTGGACGGTAATTTCCGGTCCGGGTGCAGAACGCCTTGAAGGGGATATCCTCGGAGGTATGGTTATTGCCATATTCCCAGTGATAGCGCTGGGAATAATCATAGTAACCACTCTGTTCAAAATTAATGTCCAGTTCCGCCACTACCCGGGCGGGCTGATAGAAGAGATGCAAGTGGCTTGAGATCTCATCTCCGGCCAGCGTTATCGTCCACTGCGCTCCCCGTCCGTTATCCAATACCAGACGGGCCCCGGTCTGATCTATCCAGGAAGTTGTTCCGCTACCAGCGAAACCGGCAACTCCATCATTGATCAACCAGGTCCACCGGTCGGAGATAATATCAGGACCGTAGTTTCCTCCTCCGGTGTTATCGACCCGCAGAACCCGAATCTCACCATCGCTGCCCTCAATGAGAAAATAATCATTACCCAATCCATACTCATTCGCTCCTTCAACGGTATTAACGGTAAAGGAACCCGTGGCGGGGGGACCCCAGAGCTGGCTGCCGTTCCGCTGGTAAACAAACCAGTAATAATCGCCGTCGGGAAGGGCGGTAACGGTATCCTGACTGGAGGAAGATCCGGTGTTGGTTATATAGTTATTATAGAGATACCCCGGGGTTTCATCGGGGTTTATCTCGTCGTCGATCCGCAGGCAGTAATCAGTAATATTCGATCCCGTCTCCAGCCAATCAAAATAAGGCGTGTTGTCACTGACCGTTCCCCGCGGCCGGCAGGCCATCGTCGGAGGGAGCGGCGGCTCGGCCGGGAGGAGACGGATATAGTCGATATCAATATCGTCCGAACCGCCGGTATCGCCATCCGCGTCGCCGTTGGCCACCGGATCGAGCCGGAGGCCCGTAATCGTTCCGGTCCACTCCGCCTGATCGGCCAGGTTGAGCGTGTAAACATGAAAATCACCATCGGCGATTACGGTAAAGATCCGGGTCTTCGGTTCCGTGAAAGTATTCTCCGCCGCCGTCCGCCAGAAAAACTGGCCTGAATTGGAAGCAGAGCGACTCCGCATCCGAAACTCGACCCGATCGAAGTTGACGGCGGGAACCGAGATATCCGGCCCTTCGATATAGGGATCGATTATCTCGGGGTTAATCGTAAGGAAACCGCCCGCCACCTGCCAGGAATAGATATCGATCACTCCCCAGCCTTCGATATCCCCGTCCTGGTTAAACTCCCAGACGGCCGGATTATAGATAATCTCGGCGGTGACGATACCGCTCCAGTTTCCGGCGGCGTCGGAACCCCGGACCCGGATATAGTTGTATCCGGGGGTGAGGCTGACCATATCCTCCCAGGTGGAAGAGGTGGGATAAGAGTCGACTTCTTGATAGTTAAGCTGCACCACCGCGGTGGCCAATGACCTCCCCCCGGTAACGGTCTGGGTATCGATCCCGGTCGGACTGATAACCGGGTCGATGGTGGGGACGGCCTCCGCGGTCAGATCGATCTCGACCTGGCAGCTCCCCCAGGAACCGGCGTTGCCCGCCTTGTCCACCGCCCGAACATAGATGGTATGAATCCCCTCGGAGAGCGCCGGAGTCTCGAAACCGGACTGGATGGTGGTCTGAACCGCCCCTCCCGAACCCACCTTGTACTCATAATATCTGATCCCGCTGTCGCCGTTATCAACCACCGTATAGCCGGTGATTGTCGGCGTGGTATCATTGGTCGGTCCGGGGGTAGAGACCCGCGGTCCGGTAACCGGAGGAGGAAGCTTGTCTATCTTGATATAGACCTTCTCATCGACCGGGTCCGGAGCGTTTCCGGCCTTATCGACCGAGAAGGTGAAAAAATGGGCCGATTGGGTTACTGTTAAAGGAGAGGTGTATGTCTCCCAGGGATCCGCGACTCCTCGGGAATAGCGGATGTAATCTCTCCCCCCCGACTGGATAATCCCGGACTGATCGGAAGCGGTCAACGTGACGGTCACATCGCTCCGGTACCATCCTTCGATCCCCGAGGACCCCGCCAGGTAACAGGTGACCGTGGGATTATCCGCGATTGATAAGCGCAATTTGGTGTACTGCTCCCCCAGTCCTCCTCGTTGAGCTTTGGGTGAGACCTCCCAGTCGGGATCTTCCATCATCTCCGGGGGATGATCGTTGTTGACAAAATCCGGCATGTCGTTATGCTCTTCCGGATAATCGACGATGGAATAATGGGTCTGATCTTTTCCCCAGATATCGACGCCATTCATCTCGTAACAACACTCGACGAACCCATCGCAGCGAATATTCTCCAGATCGCCGATCGTACCGTCCCAGCTACTTCCTTCCCAATCAATCTGTCCCCAGACGGTGTAATTAAGATTGGTGTTGTCGCGAAAATCTTCCATGGTCGCGACAATAGCGGCTCGCTGAGCGGGTGTAATCAGGGGGTTGGTATAGGCGCCGTAATATTGATTATTGTCGGAGGACGAGCAGAAATCAGCGTAGGAATCCTCGATGACGACATCGGAGAGGTTCTGAACGTGGATGATCCGATGGTTGTTCAGGTCGGTCCGGTCCCCGCCGATAAATCGATAATAAAGGCCGGCATGATCATAGCCGGCCAGGGCGGGCACGCCGTTCAGGCTGCGATAGATAGCATCACCGCATTCCCGGCTTCCGACAATCTGCCCGAAGCCGGCGGTGACTGCTAACGCAGCGATACTAAACGCGATACCAGCAGAGACTATTTTTTTACCGCGTAAAAAAATATGTTTTTTCTGCTTTGACATTGTATTATGACTTCGTCATGAAGTTAAAAATAAAAAGGGGAAAGGCAAAACTGCAATGTCCAATGGCCAACTTCCAACTGCCAACCTGTCCGCCGTAGCTTTAGCGAAGGTTGATTTTCAAGTAGCCTTAGGCATTTGGATATTGGACATTGGTTATTGGCCATTGGAAATTCGTCCTTGTTAATTTTTACTTTTTACTTATTTTTTTCGGATTAATGGCATCAAGTATATTCGTCTCCGGAGACAATAAAGGTCTATCGATTCCATCGGCGGCCTGTTTGGTTATGATCCTCCTGACCGCTTCCTGATTCTTTCGCAACGCGTTCCGACATGAATTGCTCTCGAAGCGATGCGCGCTTTCCACCAGGGAGGCGATTACTTCTTCTCCCCCCAGCATCCCGAGGGCAAAAGCGGCAGTGCTATACATTTTGCGATCTTCCGTCTCTCTGAGAATCAAGGCTAATAACGGAATAGACCGGCGATCATCCAGTTTACCCAGAGAACAAGCCGCCTGGCGACGGAGCAGAGATGGAGTTTCAGAGTTCTGTAAATATCTCCTGAGGATCGGGATGGCCTTCTTTGAACGGGCCCGGCCGGCGGCGATGCATCCGGCGGATTGCAGTCCTTCATCTTTTTCCCGGGAAAGCAATCCCGCCACCCGTTCCCCGAAATCATTTAATCTATCTTCACCGATTAATCCCCGTTCCATAAACAGAGTGATCACGCCCGCTTCCACAGTAATCGCTTTGGCCCGCACAATTGGATCTTCTTTCTCGGACCAGGATACCTCATCGAGAGTATTGAGGAGAAACCCGGCTTCTTTTTCAGAATTTATAGATCGTTTGTAATGATTGAGGGAGTCGAGCATGGTCCAGCGAAAAGTCGGATCGGCTTTTCGAGCCAGAATAACTCTTTTGATCTTTTCGAGATCCGGGCTTTTACCCCATAGACTTTTTATCTCACCAACCTGATGACTGATTTCCTTCTGATCGCCCACCCGGCAGGCATTTTGCAACATCCTCAACGGTTCCCCCGAATTCCGCGTTTCATCCAGGCCATGGACCGGCCGGGAAATCACCGCCGGAGAGAAGATAAACATGAAAACAATTATTAGGGTTCTCCAGTTCATTTAGAACATAGCTCCGCCACTATTTTGCACCCGATTTATATATTGTTTTACCCCAACCTCGGCCCCTTTTAAAAACTGAATGTCCAATGGCCAACTTCCAATATCCAATTTTCAAGTGTCCAAAACTTGAACATTGGCAGTTGGTTATTGGTCATCCTCCGTCGCTAAAGCTTCCGCCTTCGTCAAGACTATGGCGCATAAAATGGCGGACAAGTTGGAAATTCATCTTTTCCTTTTGACTTTAGACTTTAGTTTTTATAATTCTGCGGTTCGATATTAGTTTTTTTCGCGCCTCTGTTCCCTTTATTAGTACCTGATGGATTAGATTACGCTCACCACAAGTCTTCTCTGACTTACCCTGTAAATAAAAAAAGCGCATAAACCCCCATATAATTTACAATAATCAGGGGAATAAACTTATAGGGTGAATACCCTATTTTTCGGGAAAACACCCTGATTTATCGCTTTTTACCATTCTGGAATCAAGTACATACCCCCTTATCTCAATTCTATTCATACAGTAATTATTGAAATGGAATTTTCGAATTTCCGAATCAAGCATAATCAGAAATGCGCTCGATTAAATATACCACAACATTTCCTTTTCCCCGGCTGTTTATCGATTTTCATTGGCAGGCATTTAGTGTGAATATAAAACTTCATCGAGCGATAACTCTTCTACAATCATATCTTGTTTACCTGAAGTGGATTTTTCCCTTGATTTCCTATCGGGGCTCGGATTTAACAAGATAACAATAAAAAGCGCAACAATTCCTATCTCATTGCAGCGCTTAATATTATAAATATTTTTATCCGAATATATGCCTTTTAAACTACTTACAGTCGATGCGTTTTCATTGGAGCCACCCGCGGATCAAAGAACATTCCAGTTTAGATATCACCATTATCGCAATCTATTTGTACCTTACGGCCGGTAGCGGTGTCAATGATTTTTCCATTTGACAGATTCACCAGCAACGAGGGGAGGCTAAAGAGACGGAGCAAGATAGTCTTGGCGTTCTGGTGCATTGTATTTCCGCAACCGGGGCAGAGAAATTGCTGGATCTTAACCCGTTCGTCCCCATTCGACTTCAGGTAACCGGCAAATCTCTTGAGACTCACCGAGTAATGACCGTTCTTATAGATCTTCTCGCACCCACACTTCGAACACCGATCCGGCCTCAGCTCAAGAGCCTCTTTAAAGATCCCTATCGATTCTTCCAGTTTCCGTATTCTTGCCCCGCGTTTTTTAATCTCTCTCCGGAGAGATGCTATCCTTCTCTCTGATGATGTACGATGGTTATTCATAAATTTTTTCTTTGAAAAAATTTTTTACTTTTGACTTTTGTATCTTCAGGTTTAATATTCAGATGATTTTCGCACATCATCTCCCTGCGTTTATTTCAGCATTTTGCATGCCAATTACAGATAATTTTTGATATTTATCGTATCTCCTTGAAGATATGGATATTGTGACTGTGGTCCTTTGCGCGGTTAACGTGTGGAGCGATTAAGAAGTGCAGCCTGCACACAACAGATCGTCTTGTTCTGATAGACAGTGCGATTGGTGATTTACCGAATATTTACGGTGTGAGTTTGCATTTAGTTGAATTTAGTTGTTTACACCGGCGAAATTTTATTTATTATATTTAACGAATAAATATAAGGTTTCAGTAAACCCCGTTGCCCCATGCTCTCGTAGAGGCGGCCTTTCCCGGTAGGGACCCTGCCGGAGGGAAGTCCCACCGGGACCGGGGCAGGTCGCCATCGTGTGGCAGCCTAAAGGCAACCGCTACGAAATGACGGGGTTTATTGAAAGCTTACGAATAAATAATCCGGCCAGGATATTAAACGACGCGGAGAAAGTGAGGAAAACAGGATGACTAACGCCAAATCAACACCCACCGCCAGTGTATGGCGAGACCAAGAAGAATTAGTCTATATGGCTGAACTCCTGGAAAATGCCGCTTATTGCATTATTTCCACTGACCCTAACACTCATACGATTACGAGCGTCAATAAGGCTGGTGAAAAATTTTCGGGCTATCGGGCTGAAGAACTGATTGGAAAACACGTCCAATGCCTCATTCCCCAGGCACTTGGTAAACTGCTTGATGAGAGAACAAAAAAAGGCGAGAGGTGGGAAGCCGAGTCTCTCGGCATAAGGAAAGACGGGACCACCTTTCCCATGCGTTTCGCTGTTTCCTACATATTCGACAATGAAGGCAAACCTAAAAGATCTATTATTATTTCAAAAGACATCCGCAAGGAAAAAGAGACTGAGGAAAAACTCCGCTATATGGCCGAACTGCTGGAGAGCGCCGCTTACTGCATCATCTCCACCACACCCAGGGGAATCATAAAAAGTATTAACGCGGCTGGGGAGAAGATGTTCGGCTTCAAATCCGAAGAATTGATGGAAAAGCCCGTGAGTATCATCCAGGCGGCCAGCGTTCCGCTCGACTTGAGAAAAAAACTCAAGGAGAAGGCCGATCGGGGAGAGAACTGGGAGACGGAATCTCTTGGGGTCAGAAAAGGTGGAGAGACCTTCCCCATCTGGCTCGCTACTTCCTATCTTTTTGATGAATACGGCAAGATTAAAAGCGCGATCGGAATCTCCCGGGATATCACCAAGCAGAAGGAAGTAGAGGAACGATCTCTATATATGGCCGAACTGCTGGAGAGCGCCGCTTACTGCATCATCTCCACCTCCCCCAGGGGAATCATTAAAAGCATTAACGCGGCCGGAGAGAAGATGTTCGGCTATACGGCCGAGGAGTTGATCGGGAAAAACGTCCGGATCATTCAATCTCCCAATATTCCCCCGGAATTAACAAAGGAGCTCGATGAGAAAGCCCAAAAGGGAGAGAACTGGGAGACGGAGTCACTGGGAATTGGAAAAGATGGCAAGACCTTCCCGATCTGGCTGGCAACTTCCTACCTCTTTGATGAAGACAACAATATCAAGAGCACCATCGGGATCTCCCGGGATATCAGCCAGCAGAAGGAAGTTGAAGAGCGTTTTCGCTATATGGCCGAACTGCTGGAGAGCGCCGCTTACTGCATCATCTCCACCTCCCCCAATGGGATAATCAAGAGCATTAACCAGGCCGGGGAGAAGATGTTCGGTTACACAGTTGAGGAGTTAATCGGGAAGCATGTCCGGATCATCCAATCTCCCAATATTCCCCAGGCGCTGATGAAGCGGCTCGATGAGAAAGCTAAACAAGGCGAAAACTGGGAGACGGAGTCACTGGGAATCAGGAAAGGCGGCACCACCTTCCCGATCTGGCTCGGCACTTCCTACCTCTTTGACGAAAGTGGTAGGATCAAAAGCACGATCGGAATCTCACGAGATATAACCAAGGAGAAAGAAGTAGAAGAACGTCTCCGCTACCTGGCGCAATTGATGGAGAGCGCGGCTTATTCGGTCATCTCCATCGATAACAAAAATATCATCAGAAGCGTCAACAAAGCCACCGAAAAATTATATGGTTATCGCGCCGAAGAACTGATTGGTAAACACGTGGGTATATTATATTCCAATAAAAATCCCCTCGATCAGTTGCTCCGGATAGAAGAAAAATTACACAGGGGTGAAAACTGGGAAGCCGCGTTATGGAGAAAGAAAAAGAACGGGGATGAGATTCTGAGCTTGATTACGACCTCTTACATCTTCAACGAGCAGGGAAAAATCAAAACCAAGATCTCCATCGAGCGGGATATCACCAAGGTTAAACAGATGGAAGAGGAACTCATCCGATCCACCAAGCTGGCCGGATTGGGAGAGATGGCGGCGGGGATCGCGCACGAGATAAAAAATCCATTGACCGGCGTCTCCCTTGGCCTGGAGAAGCTGGAGAAAGCCGTCCAGCCCGGGTCCCGGGAGGAGAAAGTGCTGGAGAAGGTCTCGCGGGATATCGATCGAATCGATAACATCGTCTCCCGGCTTCTCGATCTGGCCCGGAGGAAGAAGCCGGAACTGGAACCGCAAAACGTCAACGATATCGTAAACGACGTAATTCTTAATATCAGCTCGCCGGCCACAAAAAAAAGAGTTGAGATAAAAACGCCCCTGGATGACGATTTGCCGAAGATATACGGTGATGAGAACCAGCTTTACCAGGTCTTCCTTAATCTTGGTCTTAACGCCATCCAGGCCATGAACAACGGGGGAATCCTTACCATATCAACCAACCGGATCAACCGGGAAGGAAAAAGGGAAATCTCGGTCGCGTTTCAAGATACCGGGATCGGAATCAGCCGGGAAAATATTGAAAAGATATTCGAACCATTCTTCTCCTCCCGGGAAGGAGGAACCGGTCTGGGGCTGGCGATTTCTCATAACATTATAAAAGATCATGGCGGGGAGATCAAGGTGGAGAGCGTATTCGGAGAAGGAACAACAATAACTGTTTTTCTTCCAGAAAAACAAAATTAATAAAAACTAAAGTTAAAATTAAAAAGGCAAAAGTTTAAAAACGAACTTCCAATGGCCAATTTCCCCCGGAGGATAGGCTCCGCCATCCAACGGGGCAGGCAACTTCCAACTTGTTCGCCATAGCTTTAGCGAAGGCTGATTTTCAAGTAAAGAGACAAAGATTGCTTCGGCCTACGGCCTCGCAATGACAATGAAATAAAGTAAAAAGGAAAAAGTCAAAGTTTAAAAGAGAATATCGAACCGCAGAATATCGAATATCGAATGTCGAAGTAAAATCAGCCGAGGGAGAAGCACTTTTGCCTTTTTCCTTTTTCCTTTTAACTTTATTTCTCGGAGAGAAATAAAATGTCCAAGAGAATCTTAATCATCGACGATGAGTTGAATATACGCACTTTCCTTCAGGATTCTTTCCAGGAGGAAGGCTATGAAGTCAAAACAGCGGGCACGGGGTTAAAAGGGCTTTCGGCTTTCAAAGAGAGCAACCCGGACGTGGTTATTCTCGACTTGAAGCTGCCCGACCTTGACGGATTGGAAGTACTGACCAGGATCAAAAAAATAAATCAAGAAACCCAGGTTATCATGATCACCGCTTACGGCAAGATCAAGAGCGCCGTGGAGGCGATTAAACTGGGCGCCTATGATTACATCTCCAAGCCCTTTAAATTCAGCGAGATCAATATAATCGTCGAGAATGCCTGCCAGGTTCTCTCGATGAAAGACCATATCTTTCTCCTTAACCGGGAGATCGCCAAGTTTGAATACGAATCCATGATCAGTTCTTCCCCGATGATGGAAGATATATTCTCCAGGATTGAACTTATTGCCAGGCAACCATCCACGGTCCTGATCACCGGAGAGACGGGGACAGGAAAAGAACTGGTCGCTCACGCCATCCATAAAGCCGGCGATCGAAGAGACAAACCATTCACCACCATCAACTGCACAGCTATTCAGGAACAACTCCTGGCCAGCGAATTATTCGGCCACGAGCAGGGAGCTTTTACCGGTGCCAAAACTCAAAGAAAGGGACTATTTGAATACAGTGACGGGGGCACTATATTCCTGGACGAAATCGGAGATATGCCATTCCAGCACCAGGCACAGGTGCTGCGGGTTATCGATCATAAATGTTTCCGGCGAGTAGGGGGGAATCGTGACATCCGGGTGGATGTGAGAATTATCACCGCCACCAATAAAAATCTTAAAGATGAACTCAAAAAAAATGCATTCAGAGAAGATCTCTTCTATCGCCTGAACGTCGTCCCGATCCATCTCCCGCCCCTGAGAGAAAGAAAAGAAGATATCATTCCGCTGACATATTACTTCATCGACCGCTTCAGCCGGGAGTTTAATACCACCCCCAAAACGATCGGCGGGGAGGCAGAGAAGTTACTTCTCGAATATGATTGGCCCGGAAACATTCGGGAACTTAAAAATCTGATTGAACGAATAATGTTGTTGGAGACATCGGATACAATACGAGGGGAGACCCTTAATTTCATCATCGTAGATAACTCCAACAAGTCCGATAACATCTTCAGTTTTTCTCCGGAAAAAGATTTAAAATCAGCCAAGCAGGAGATTATTGACAATTTTGAAAAAAAATACCTGGTCCAACTCATAGAGAAAAACCAGGGGAATATCGCTAAATCCGCCCGGCAGGCAGGAATTAATCGAAGCTATTTTTACAAACTGATGGGTAAATACGGGATCATATAAAAATTTTAGTAACAAGTAGGGTAAAAGTAAAAAGGTTTCCCCGGCCGCGGCTCCATAAAGACCTGAATATCCAACCTGCCCGCCGATTTATCCGCCATAGTCTTGACGAAGGCGGAAGCCTTGGCGAAAGCGAATGGCCAACTTCCAATTTCCAAGGGGCCTCTCCCCTCGGTAGCCAAAACTTGAACATCAGCCTTCGTTAAAGCTTACATCTCCATCATTTCAATTCTTTTGCTCCACTCATTTCAATTTTTCAATATCTGCGACAGGACTCCCCCTGCCCAATTACCCCGGTCGTGACGAGCGATACTTTTTCCTTTTGACTTTTACTTTGTTTTTTCCATCCGGTGTACAATTATGTCCGGTGTCTCCAAATATGTCCGATCTTTTGCACCTGGTATATGGACACTAAATTCTTTCTTCAGATTAATTCCAGTACAAATCACTGTTTTTCTCTCCCCACCGCGGCAAGATGGCACGGTTCTTGCATTATGCATTAAGTACCGGCAAAGATGAGAAAATATTTTAAAAGTCAAAAGGTAACTAGGAGGAGCATACGTGAAAGATGCTAAAATACTTAGAATTGGTATATTTTGTTTAATCTTGCTTGAGGCTATAATCAATCAAGCCGAAGCGACCGGGTTCCGGATTCCGGATCAATCTCCGCGGGCAATCGGGCAGACCGATGCCTTCGTCGCTCAGGCGGACGATCCATCGGCTATCCATTACAATCCTGCCGGGCTGGTCCAATCAGAAGGCACTCACTCCCTGATCGGTTGTTCTCTGGCCATGCCGGAAGCGAAACATAAAAGCCTCTCCGGGGAGAGAGAAGACAGTCTCAGAGAGGAATACTTTCCTTTCTTCGCTTATATATCCTCGGATCTGGGAAGTGATTCGTTGCGCTTTGGTTTAGGAGTTAATACCCCTTATGGGATGGGGTCCGAGTGGAGCAAGACCGGTTTCTCACGCTACTGGTCGACCAAAGCCGAGATGAACCTTATCAACATAAATCCAACCATAGCTTATCAAATTACACCTGAGTTATCGGTCGGGACCGGAATTGATTACTATTACTCCGAATTGATCAACGATAGACAGGTTGACTTCGGCGCCTTAATCGGAATGTCGGGAGGGATGGACGGATCTTTTCATAGCAAGGGGTATGGAGACGGCTGGGGATACAATGCCGGCCTTCTTTACCGGCCCTCGCCTCGCCATAGTTTGGGACTTACTTTCCGAAGCGGGGCGGAGATCTCCTATCACGGAAACGCCCGGATACGTTCCATCCCCTCCTTCCTTAGTTCTATCCCAGAACTCTCTTCCCGTTTCTCCACTGAAATTGACCTTCCGCCTCAAGCCGCGTTCGGCTACGCCTTTTATCCCATTCCGGAATTAAAACTGGAGTTCGATATCGATTGGACCGGATGGAAAACCTTCCGGCAATTAACGGTTGATTTTAATGACAACAGTCCGTTCTTCGAGGATCAGACAATCAAGAAAGACTGGCATAACGCCATGTTTTACAGCCTGGGCGCGGAATACCAAATCATTGACCATCTGACCATACGATCCGGGGTTGGTTTTATGGAATCCCCAATCCCGGAGAGTACCTTTGATACCACCGTGGTCCGGACCAAACAGTACGCGTTCTCGGTGGGAGCAGGTTATGACAACTATCCCCTTAAACTTGAATTCGCCTGCCTGGCGGCTCTTGGCGAAGAACGGAGGATCGAGAATACGGTGGGGAGCGAAGTGGGAGCGGACCTGAGCGGGGATTATCGGAATAACAATTATCTGGTTTCGGTGGGGGGGAGTTACGCATTTTAATTAGCGCCTTCGGCGCTAACTTAAATAGTGTCTGAACGAAAACCTTGAGTTTTGGTAGCCGCCCCGCATTTTGCGGGGCGTTTAGTGGCATAATGATTGCGCAACTTAAAAGTTGCGGCTACCACAAAAATCCCAAAAAATCAGGGTTTTCGTTCAGACACTAAATAATGGCAAAAGGAAAAAGTAAAGACCTAAAAAGCGAATATCGAACTTCGAATATCGAATGTCGAAGAAAAAAATCCAGGGCCCGCGAAATTTCGATATTCGATAGGAGATAGAACATGAAACAAAAAGATACGATTTTGGTTATTGATGATGAACTGGGACCGCGGATGTCGATAGAGATGATCTTTCAGAAGACCCATCGGGTCTTGCCGGCAAGAGGGGGAGAAGAAGGATTAAAGTTATTGATAGAGAACGAGGTGGACATGGTCATTCTCGATATCAGGATGCCTAACATAAACGGGGTGGAAGTCCTGGAGAAGATTAAACGAACCAATCCGCTGATTCCGGTCATTATGCTGACCGGATACGGGACTCTCGCTACCGCCCAAAAGGCAGTCCGATTGGGAGCTTTTGATTACATAAGCAAGCCTTTTGATGTCCATGCATTAAAAAATGTAGTTGATTCCGCGCTGGATAAGAAACGGCTGGATGACCGGGCGCAGAAAAACATCGAGGAACTGTCATCTTTGAACAATAAGTTTAAAAAGGAACTGGAGAATTCGGCACGCCTGGCAGAACTGGGGAAGATCTCCGCGTCTTATCTTCACGAGATAAAAAATCCCCTGACCGCGATCATCGGGTACATACAACTTCTTCTGATGCAAGTCCAGGCGTGGAGGAAAAATGGGCATCTTTTCGGTGAAGATTTCGAGAACTACCTTTCCATCGTGGCAAGAGAGATCACCCGATGCTGCCGGTTGTCGAACAATTTTCTTTCTTTTTCATCCTCCAATAACCTGGAAATGGTCACGGTAAACCTTAACGATCTGATCCGCGAAAGCATGGAAGTGCTTGTTCCCCCGGCAAAAGTCAAGGATATCACCATCCACCAACGGCTTGATTCCACCCTGCCGGATCAAGTTTCCAACCCGGATTTGATCAAGCAAGTCTTTCTCAATATCGCTCTAAACGCCCTCGACGCGCTCAGTGAAGGCGACTCCTTGACCGTCATCTCCCGAACCGCCAACCGGGCAAAAGACGAAGACAATCAAACCGAGGAAAGACTGGAAGTTATTTTTGAAGACAACGGACCCGGGATCTCCGGACAAGATCTGGAACATATCTTCGAATCTTACTTTTCCACGAAAGATACCAAGAATGGCAATAGCGGCCTGGGCCTGGCAATCAGCAAGCAGATCGTAGAAAATCATGGGGGAGAGATCGAAGTAGCCAGTGAATTGGGGAAAGGAACAACCGTGACGATCAGTTTGCCTAATAGGCAAACTAAATAAAAAGGCAAAAGACAAAAAGAAAAAATGAATGTCCAACGGCCAACTTCCAACCTGTCCGCCGTAGCTTTAGCGAAGGCTGATTTCCAAGTCCCTCACCTCGGATCCTTTATAAAAGCAAATATCGAATATCGAACTCCGAACTCCGAATGTCGAAGTTTCGCTTCGACTCGGCTTTTTTACTTCGATCTTCGATATTCCGCGGTTTGTTATTTTTAACCCGAGATGATCAAAGATCATTTTTCGGGTTGCTTTTTAACTTTTTCCTTTTGCCTTTTTACTTTGCCTTTCTCCTCCTCCCCGGGGGAGAAGGACTCTCACGGAGGTACCTTTCCCGGGGACACTCTCCACTTTCAGCGAGCCCTGATGGTCCTTGATAATACGATGAGCAATCGGAAGCCCCAGACCCATTCCCCCCATGCGCGACCCGGTAAAGGGGACAAAGATATCCTTCAGTTCATCTTCGTTCATCCCCGAGCCGTTATCTTTAAAAATAACCTCTACTTCAGAATCCTGATTTAAGGCAGTGCCGATTATAATCGCGCCCGGATTGCCAACCGCGTTAACGGCATTATCGAGGATATTGGTGAATGCCTCGCGGAGAAGATCACCATCCGCCAGGATCTTCTCCTTCCCCAGCTTGAACTCCCTGGTCACCCTGATCTTTTTCGCTTTCAGACGGGGGGCCAGAGATTCCAGCACTTCCTCCAGTACTTCATTAATACCGGCCGGTTTTTTGCTCGGACGGGGAGATTCCGCGAACCGGGTTAGACGGGTGGAAATATCATTCAACCGATCAATTTCTTTATTCACAACCAGGTAAAATTCCTCCCGGAAATTTTGATCGTCATAGCGCTCCGGCAGGAGTTGGGCAAAGGTCTTGATCGGCACCAGGGGGTTCTTGACCTCATGCGCTAACCGACCGGCCAGGACGGCCCAGAATTTAATTCGCTCATGCTCTTTCGTCTGCTCTTCCAGTTTCTTAATCTTCGAAAGATCCGTGAAGACCATAACGGCCCCATTAACCCGCCCGCTATCATCAACCATCGCAGAGACACCGACTCCCAGGGGCTTGTTATTAACCGGACATTGTACCTCAAGTCGGTGATATTCCCCTTCCCCGGCCAGGGTACGACGAAGAAGATCGGCGAATCGGGACCCTAATCTCTCCACGCCCTCCCCAATAATCTTGCCCGGAGTAAGTTTCAGAATATTCCCGGCCGCCTTATTAAAGGTAGTGATCTCTCCTGGTAAATTTACGGTTATCACCCCGGTCTTGAGACTGTTCAGGACCTTCTCATTATGGGCCCGCTGGGCGGCGATATCCCGATAGAGCGCGGCATTCTCGATCGCTATCGCCAGGTAATCGGTCATTATGGAGAGGAGCCGGAGATCATCTTCAGAATAACTTTTCCCTACGATCTTCTTCCCGATCGCCAGGATGCCGATCATATTTCCCTGCGTAAAGAGGCCGATTATGATATCTGCCTCCAGCAAACCGATCTGCCGATGGAGTTCAAAACCCAGTGCCCCGGAGAGTTCATCAATGACCAGAATCTGGCGATGTTTTGAAAGCCAGGCCGGCAGATCATCGGACCTCCCGAAGACCAGAGATTCGGCAATCTCTCTTTGATACCCGGAGAAAGAACTCGGCTTATATCTCCCGGTCCGTGGATCAAGCAATAGAATAATCGCTTTGCCGGCATTAAAGGTCTCCACGATGGTCTCAATCGCCAGATCAATAAGTTTAGCATGGTCCCGAACATGAGAGATCGCTCTGGAGAAGCGGCGCAGGACTTCCCGAGAAAAATATCGGCTGTCGTTGGAAGGAGCGGAAGAAGGCTCCTGAGGTTGCTGTTCCTTTCTCTCTCTCAGGTATTCGATCTCTCCCATCAGTTGCCTTCTCTCGGCGGCCCGTTCCACCAATTCGAGAAGCCCTCTCTTATCAAAAGGCTTCTCAATAACGGCATATGCCCCCGCCTTTTTTAACTCCGGGATCAGGGGAGAATGAATTGAGGGAACCAGGGCGATAACCGGCAGCAGCTTTTGAAACGAGAGTAGCTTATTCAACACCGCGAGCTGATCCATCCCGGTAAGAAAAGAGTCCAGAATGAGAAAATCCGCCGACCGCTGGAGCAGATCCGGGATACTCTCCTCCCCTCCCGAGGCCGTCTGCAGGACGGCAAAGTCGCGGAGCAAAAATCGGAGCGTCTCAACGATCCCAATTTCATTAGATATAATTATTCCATATTTCATTTTTTTAAGTGGCGGTTCTTTAGCTATTGAACTTTCGCTCCGGTGGGATAAACCCAACGGGGGCGTTTTGCCTTTTTACTTAACTCCCCGGTACATCCCATTTCCTCTTTCCGGCCAGACGAGCTACCGTTAATTTGACAGCATAAAACCACCTCAAGCCGGAAGAGATCAGAGTCTTATTGAAGATATAAACCACACGGTGATATCGCTGGTTATTGGTATAGCACAATTTATATGGTTCGTTCCCAGGCAGTAACTCCACCTCTCGGCTTCTCTGCCGGATTTTTTCCCGGATATTATACCCTTGAACAACATAATCGGGGTGATACTCTCCATAATCAGATCGAAAAGAGCTATTAAAGCACCAGCTTTTGTTGTCATAGGAAAAATCAATCTGGTAAGCAACGGGAGTTTCGTTAAAAAACAGGAATTTCATGTCAAGCCACCCCTTTCTCCCAAATCTTTCGGCGACTCTCCGCATAAAATCCCGGTTTTGCTGATCGGCGAACAAATTTATCCCGTGAGTATTTTTCCTGCCCCGAGAATTGATATCAAATATTGTCTCCCAGCAATCCGGAGCAGAAGATATATCCCGCATATGGAAGTTTCCTTTCTTCCCTATCCTTCTCTGAGCTCTCTGCATCCTGTTACGAAATCCTTTCGATCGACTCATTAGGTAATCATTCCAGGTTTTGGCCAGTCTGATAAAAAGAGCCCGGGAACAAGTCTGGAAGTGATGTTTGATTCCTCTATCTTTAAGCAGATCTCCTAATATGCTTAAATTCAAAGAACCGGTCAGGATTTCTCTCAACCGGATTACAGTCCACCGCGAACGTTGCTCCCACAGATAATCCCAGAAAAGCTCCATAACCTCTTCTTTATTTTGAGTGAGAAGAAAATCGGCGCGGCCGGTTAGAGAAGCCCCTACAAACTCCACCATCCAGATTGACCAGAAGATAAATTTTCTTTTTTTAATACACAGGGGACAGAGGCCTATTAATTCCCCCTGCTTATATGCCGCAAGAACCTTGATCTCTCCCTCTCCTCCGAACACCTCCAGCCAGGAGATAATCCACTCATAGGTCATGAAGATAGAATTAACCCCGGAAGATTTAAGCAGAGGGTTCCAGAATTCCTTTATATTTTTAATCTCTTCAACACTTTCCAGAACTTTTAAGGAAATCCCCCCTTTTCTATCTATCGACCTGTCGGAAGTCCGATAAACTTCAGGGCGATTATATCTCTCGGGCCTATCCGGCCTGAATCGTTGCAAACTGTTCTTTCCCGGGCAATATATCTGTGCTTTCATTATAAACCATCTAATTAGTGTCTGACCGAAAACCCCGAATCTTATAGAATTTGTCATTGCGAGGAATCCCGGTTGTAGTCAACCGGGAAAGCAATCTCCCCGGCTCTTCCTTGGTTAGATTGCTTCGGGTCCTCCGAACCCTCGCAATGACACTTGAGTTAGTCCGTCATTACGAGGCCACAGACCGAAGCAATCTCTTAACTTCGGTAGATTGCTTCGCCCCTTCGGGGCTACTCCCCACTCCCCACTCCCTACTCCCCATTTTTCCTTTTTCCTTTTGCCTTTTTCCTTCTTCCTTCAACGGAAGCGTAATCGTAAACGTGGTCCCCCGCCCGACGACGCTCTCCACGTCGGTAATTCCCCCATGCTCTTCAATAATATTGTGAGCTATCGCCAGGCCCAGGCCGGCTCCTGTATCTTTAGTGGTAAAGAACGGATCAAAAAGGTAGGGCAGATCCCTGGGATCTATCCCCTCTCCGGTATCGGATATCTTTACCATAACCCGGTCGCGGGAATATAAGCGATGGAGCTTCCAATCCAAACCTCGATGAACGCCTATCTCTCCGGAGTTATGGTTCCGTATCATTCTCCCATCAATCGTGAGGACCCCTTCTTCACGCATTGAGTCCAGCGCGTTAATAATTATATTCAAAAAAACCTGCTTGAGTTTCTCCCGGTCACCCTCCAGCTCCAGGTACCGGTCCGTAAAATCCTTCCGCACCGTAATCTTCTGGTCTGCTATCTTATTCCGGAGGAGGAGGAGAGTGTCATCCATGACTTCCCCGAGATCCAGCAGCCGGAACTCCGGCTCAACCGGGCGGGCAAAGTTAAGGAGACGCTCGACCAGGTTATTGATCCGGTCCACCTCCTGACCGGCCAATTTGGAAAAGTCCTCCCGAAACTCCCGATCCCGGTACCTCTCCGGGAGAAGCTGGGTGAAGGTCTTGAGAGAGACCAGGGGATTTTTTATCTCGTGGGCCATTCCAGCAGCCAGGGTCCCGAGTGAAGCCAGCCGGTCGGCCCGGCGCATCTTCTCTTCAATCTTTCTATTTTCCGTATAGAGCCGGATGTTTTCAATCGCTACGGCTATATGGTAAGAAAGTGTGGAGAACATCCGGATATCTTCCCGGGTAAATGATTCCCCACTCTCTTTGATTCCGAGAAGGAATAATCCGGTTAGATCCTTTTTTGTAACAATGGGAACACATATCTCAAACCCCAGCTCAGTCAGTAATCCGGCAACAGCCTGGCTCTCCCCCGTTAATGGGATCCTTTCCAGTTGTTCCTGAACAACGATCTCCCCCGATTGTGATAACCACTGAAGTAATCGATCTCCGGCTTTGATTGTCGGGAGCTTCGTTTCGCGGCGATCCTTTATGATCAGGGCACGAGGGATATAGTCACCTTTCCCTCTTTCCTGTAGATAAAAGGCTCCTTCTTGAATCCCCATAGCTCCGGTCATGACATTGAGAATCAGATCGAGCAGTTCCTCAATGCTGAAGATTGATGTAAGGCTTCTGCTGAAATCGCTGATGATCTTCCGATGATCATACTTTCGTTTAAAGAGCGTCCGGTCGATAAACTTCTGAATGGCTTCTTTGAGAGGCACGAATGCGAACGCGATCAGAAGAGCGGCCAGCATGGCCGGAATCAATGATTCCAGCCCTATAAAGCCTCCAAACAACCAATTGGATAATAATACAATCCCTATATACCCGGCTGTAATTGAGGCGGTCAGCGCCGCGTAGAGAGTCGTACGCTTGATCACAATGGTAATATCCATCAGACTGTACTTAACGATGGCGTAACAGATACCGCCGGTCATCAGTAAAGAGAAGACCGGCCCATAGCCTTCCGTCTGGATGACGCTAAGTAGAGGCGCAATAAAATTCGAGAGTGAAGCGCAGATTAACGCTAATAATGAGCCGAGAAAGACATATTGAATCTGAAGCCGCTTGATCCCGGTACAATCCCTCCATTTTCTTCCCAGTTTCATAAAGGCGACAGCCATCATGACCAGAAAATAGAGAATGAAAAAAGGAAAGAGCGGACCGTATTCGGTAGTGGGAAATTTCGGGCCCAGGGTCACGTTCTTGAGATGAACGGGGTGGAAGCTAATTATTGCCAAGGTGGCGCTGCTGAAGAGAAAAACCAGGTTGGACGGCCTGACGGACTGGCCTTCCGGAAAGACACAGGTAAAGAGATAGAATGTGGCCGGAATGAATGCCGCCAGCGCGAAGCTGAGGCGGATCCAGAAAAAAGCGCCGGCTTCGCTTTTCGCCAGGATACCCATCAATACCGCCAGAGTCCAGAGCGCGATATTGAGGGCGAAAACACCGAAACTGATATTTATGGGAGAATGGCGGGGGCGACGGTAGACAAACCAACCCAGACCGATATTGGCCAGAGCAGATAGAGATAGTAATAATACGTTAAAGATCACGATGATGATGCCTTTTAAATCTAATTTCTCTGTGATCTTCCCCGCCCCGTTCTACGGGGTGTGCCTCTGTGGTTTTATTGTAATCCCGGTAGCGACCGATGATAATCACGGAATGACTACCCCCCACACTATGGCTGTTCATCAGAATAATATTAACCCGATTCCGCCGGGCAATGTTGGGAACATAATCCAGGTCACACTCCGGATCCGGATATTCATAGTTGATGGTAGGGGGAATAATATCATCCCTCAAGGTCAGACAGGATGAGATCAACTGGAGACCGGAAGCCGGCGCCAGCGACTGTCCCATCATCGATTTAATCGAACTGATAGGGATGCGGTAGGCGTGCTCGCCCAGGGCCAGCTTAAACCCATTGGTCTCACTGATATCATAATTCACCATTGAGTTGCCGTGGGCGTTGATATAATCAACTGCGGTGGAGGGGAGGTTGGCGCTTCCAAGCGCCGTGGTGATCGCCCGCGCGATGGTCTCGCCGGACATCTCGACCGCGACCGTCTTCTTAGCTTCAGAGACGGAAGCAAAACCCAGGATCTCCCCATAGATCATCGCCCCCCGCTTGAGGGCATGGTTCAATTCCTCCAGAACCACCGCGGCGCCGGCTTCACTCAAGACCAGACCATCCCTCCGCGCGTCAAAGGGCCGGGACGCCTCAGTTGGACGATCATTTTGCCGGGATAAGACCCGGACCGCGCAGAACATGCCAACGCCAAACGGATAGATCGGCGCATCGGAGGCGCCGGTTATAATAATATCGGCATTGCCTTCAATAATCTGAGTATAGGACCAATTGACGGCGTCGATCGCGGTGGAACAGCCAGATGAGATACTGGTATTGGGACCTTTGATGGAGAGCTCAATCGGCACGTAAGAGGTCGCGATATGGGTTGTAAATTCAACACAGGCATGTGGAGGGATGGTCCTGAGTCCTTTTTGGTAGAAAAGGGGGATATGTTTCTCCAGGATATCCCCACCTCCTTGAGTACACAGATCGGAAGAGCGTCGTGTAGGGAAAGAGTGTAGATCTCGGTGGTCGCCGTATCATTAAAAAAAAAAAGAAACAACTGACAATAGAGAGATACGACGA
>CAKZYZ010000409.1 GCA_937885075.1 uncultured bacterium
GAGTTAGGTCATAGTGAAAGCAGTAGTGGAGGCTACGAAGGAAGTAGGTGTGATAAATGTATTGATTTTCTATATTTTTAAGAGCTTTTTTTTCATATGTTAGTTTTTATTTTTTTTTTTTTCAAGCAGAAGACGGCATACGAGATATATCAGTGTGACTGGAGTTCAGACGTGTGCTCTTCCGATCTAAGCGAACAACTTTAGGCACTTTAGCGCACTTTAGGCACTTTTAACTTTTTTCTACTTTAGGCACTTTTAACTTCATTTTCTCCATGAATGCCACATTTCAAACCGGAAGAAAATCCGCCCTCTTGAGCAAGCGGTTTCAGAAAGACCGATTCCGCCGGGGGATTATTGTCACTATAATTATCCTGATTGCTCTCCCGGCAATTCTTTATGGCTTAAAATATTACGTGGAGCGTTCCTATGAGTTTACGGATGGAGAATATAATAGAGTCAAGATCTCTTTTGATGGACCGATCGCCTATAATAAAGCCCGGGCGCTGATTGATGAAGGAAAGGCCAATGAATTCAAAGGCCGGAAACAGATCGTCGTAAAACGATTTGAGGAAGCGCTGGATTTACTTCTTATGATTGAGAAGAACGCTCCCAACTATAAGAGAGGAAAAGTCGCGCGGGATATCGAATATCTTCAGGAGAGACTGAGAAAAGCGAAATAGCAAGGTTTCAGCAACCCCTGTCTTCTCGTAGCAGCTGCCTTTAGGCTGCCCCTGTCTTCTCGTAGCGGCTGCCTTTAGGCTGCCCCTGTCTTCTCGTAGCGGCTGCCTTTAGGCTGCCACTGTCTTCTCGTAGCGGCTGCCTTTAGGCTGCCACTGTCTTCTCGTAGCGGCTGCCTTTAGGCTGCCACACGATGGCGACCTGAAGAGGCTGTCCGATAACGCAGATTTCGAAAAATCTAAATGTCATTGCGAGGAGCGTAGCGACGAAGCAATCTCATCTTCCTGGATACGAAGGAATTATGAAAGATAAAATAGATTGCCTCGCCCTTCGGGCTCGCAATGACTTGAATTCTGATTTATCGGACAGCCTCTGAAGGTCACCGCTACGAGCTCTTCGGAAGTTAAAACCCGTGGGAAACACAGCGAAGATAATCCTGATCGTCAGCGCCGGTATATATCAAGCATCCGGGTCGAAAGATCCGCTAACCGGTATTTCTCTGACGGAGGCTGATCGCCTTTTCTGCAGAGGTACAGACGACGGAGGTTATCTTTATCCAGGCTGATGTCATAAAATCTCGCGAAGTAAGCGTGATAATCCCATCTCTCCCAGAGTGCTTCCGGAATTGATATTATCATCCCCCGGGGTAATCGTCCGCCGATCGCGCGAATATCGGATATCAAATTTTTCTCCGCTCGAGCCCTCCCGGCGGCATAAGGAAAGATCCACTCCCTTATCCGTTCAGGGACTATGGAATATTTGTAGTTAATCAGGAGCGGACTCTTCACTTCATCGGTCCGACCTACTGAATAAATCAGACTGATAAGCAATATTAATCCCAAACCCGCCGCCGTCATCCTTAATACCCGCTCTCTCCATCTGATTCTACCAAGAAGCGAATCTATTATCGGTACAATGAGTACCCCAAACCCCAGTGAAAAATACGGCAGCGCCGGGATCAGATAATTATAATTCTGCTTGGGGGAGATTATCAGCGGAAGAGAAGCCGAGAAGCCGATTAAAATAAAAAGTAGGCCCCATCGAATAATATTGCTCCGTAAAAGAGATAAGCGCTTCTTAACAACTCCCCAGAATAGGGCCCCGATAGAGATTACAGTCAGGGGCAATGTGTATATGAATAGATTATTCAGTATAAAATATCTTCTGATTTCTCCTCCCAGTAATCGGTCGCCTTTCAGACTGGGAATGATCTGATAAGAGATATACCGGGTAAAATTCTCCCGGGCGGGAGGATAGAGCAGCAACAGGCATATTAAGAACAGAGGGATAGACAGGATTATCAGGCTGTTCGCCCACACCCGTCGTCCCGGAATATCCCTGAAGACAATCCAGGCGAGCAGGTAGAAAGCCGCCGGGAAAAATCCCGCCGGGCCTTTGCTGAAGAGAGCGAGAAATATCATTATGCCTGATCCTACGGCAAATAGATAGTTAGGCTCCTTAAGATCCTTCACCATTAAAGCTATGGCCGCCAGCGTAAAGATCCCCATGGTGTTTTCCAGGAGGTTATTTGAATAGGCCCAGGCGTTGATGGGAAGAATCAGCCAGAGGAGCAAGGGCAGCCAGGAATATCTTCTTAACTCTCGATCATTCTGAAAGATCACTCTCCAGATCACTACAATCAGCATCCCGGTTATCAGCGTGGTCAGGATGGTATAAAATCTCTCGACCAAAAGACTATCACCGAGGACCCGGAAGAAGAGTGACTGGATCCCGAAGACCAGGGGGGGATGTTCAAAGAAGGCCGGATGGACCGTAGCGGTATAGCGGGGCATCCAGAAACTCCCCGCGGACCGGGCCAGATTGCGGGAGATGGCGCTATAAACTGTCCCATCCAGAACCATCCCTTCTTTGAGAGAGGTGGCCAAAAATACCAGACTGAAAACAATCAGAGTCAGGAGCCAGAAGAGAAGGTGATTTGATAATATTTTTTTCACGGACAATCTATAAATTTATGTAGTAGTATTAACGTATAGATATTACTAAATCCCAAATAACAAACAAATCCTAATCCGCCTTAACAGAAGACAAAAATTCTGCCACAAAGGCACTAAGACACTAAGAAAACCTTAAGAAAGAATATAAAACGTTGTTGTTGCATCTTGAAATATTTTCTTTGTGTCTTTATTAATATTACCGGGACAATAATCTTATTTTCTCTATGAAAAAATAAGAGTGTGCAAGCATTAACCAATATCACAACCTGATTTTTCAATAAATTCGTGTAATTCGCGTAATTCGTAGTTCATTTTTTCTTTTAATTCGTGAAGATTCGCGAGATTCGCGGTTCATTTAGTTGCGAAGCTAAGTTCCTGCTTCGGAATTTCAATAAGCTCGTAGTGCAGGACTTCAGTCCTGCCTTCGTTGGGCAGGACTGAAGTCCTGCACTACGAGGTTGCGCCAAAGGCGCTAAGTTCTGAATTATAATGAAGAAACTCCACCAGGTCAGCGGGAAGAGACGGTACGGAGCCGGCCTGGCCTTCACCACCGCTCTTTTCTGGGGGGTTCTACCCGTTGTTCTCAAGGTACTCTTAGAGGAGATAGACGCCGTCACTATCGTCTGGTTCCGTTTTTTCGGGGCGGCGGTCATTCTCTCATTCTTCATCGTCCGAAAATACGGCATCGCTCCGATATTTAGGATCCGTGGGATCGTTGCCCTCCTGACTGTTATCACGATAGTCGGCCTCGGGGGGAACTACGTCACCTACGCCATCGGGGTAAAGTACATGTCTCCCGGGATGGCCGTAGTCATGATCCAGGTAGCCCCGATGATGCTCCTCCTGGGGGGGCTATTTATCTTCCGGGAACGGTTCCGTCCCGTGCAGTGGATCGGCCTGGTACTACTTCTCAGCGGTCTCGTCCTCTTCTTCCACCGACGGATCGGGGAGATATTCTCCGGGATAAATAATCTCTCGCTCGGGGTGGCAGTTATTATCCTCTCCGCCCTTCTCTGGACAGCCTATGCTCTGTCCCAGAAGCAGCTCCTCCGCTACTTCCCCTCCGAGATAGTGATGACCCGGATCTATCTTGGCGGAATGATTCTTTTTCTTCCCATGGCACACCCCGGCCGGATCCTGGAACTCGATCCAGTCCGGCTCGGGCTGCTCGTATTCTGCGCGATCAATACCGTCATCGCCTACGGCTGTTTCTCCGAAGCCCTCGACCACCTCGAAGCCTCCCGGGTCGGTATGGTTGTCGCCGTTACCCCCCTGGTCACCCTCGGTGCCGCCGCCGCCGCGGCCGCTCTCTTCCCCGAATATCTGGCCCCGGAGAATCTCGACTTCCTCAGTATCGCCGGCGCCGGGCTGGTGGTAGCGGGATCGATGTTAGGCTCCTTTATCCGACCCCCATCCCTCCAGGCCGGGGAAGCGGAGGGTGGATCAAATAATCGGGAGTATTGATTAATATTACGACGCTACCAAGATTGGGGAGAGTTTGCTGGGGAAAGTTAATCTGGATAAAATTAGAGCAGTAAAGAGCACACGCTGGCGGCTTAAGTGGAAAGAGTGGCTAGCAGATTTTCTAATTGGACTCCTTGTCGCAATAATTACACAACTAATATTTTGATCAGTGGATAGATGGTATCTCAGTATGAAAGAGAAACTAGCCTTTTCCACTGAATAGTATTATTGAGCAAAACCCTCTTACAGATCCCCAGTTGGGGACTTCTGTTTTGGAAATATAGTTTAGTTAAGATCTCCTGATTAACTTTTCCCCCAGTGTGGTGGCTTTGGAGGAGTATAAGCGAGAAAGCGAGTATAATAATCCACAATTGTATGTGATAGTCCATCAAGGTCTGGAAATAGTGCTCTTTGTGTGATACATAATGCGTTCAAATCGTCAAACAACTGATGTTTTGACTCCGCCGGAACAATATATCGAACTAATTCTTTCTCATTCTTAAGTAACTCAGGTATCGTATTCCCTTTCTCTGGTTCAGGATGGATGGTGAATGTACTTAACTGGACAGCCAATCTTTGAAAATGCACTGGGGGATATATAGCTATTGGGAATTGTGGGGTTTCCTCAAAATTGAATTTTTTGGCTAAAATTATTTTATCTATGCAATGCGATTCTTCTGCGAAATATTCTACAATGGAAGCCCGAGAAAGAAAGATCGCATTGTCCCCGCTTTTTTTATTTAGAGATTCAGGGTGAATCGCCCATAATTCGCCATCCTTTTTTTGGGCAGTGCTAACCACAAAGTACATTGCAATGAGGGGACTCAAAGACCAATCAAGCAATCTGGTAGGCATTCCATAATGTTGCATAAGAAACAGCCATGAAATATGGTCATCATCCTTTGGGACATTTTTAGTGAGAACAGGAGCTTCTCTTTTAAAAAGATTAATAAATGTAGATTCTAAGTTGTCAGAAACACTCCGTTGCAAAGCAAATTCACTGCGAAATATCCTTGGAGTAATATTATTATGAGCTACAGCTTGGCCACGAAACCAGCTTCTCGATAGAGTAGTTCCAAGTTGAATAAGTTGGGATATTGTATTTAATGTATAAGTTGTAGTCATATTTTTATTTAGTGAGAGGTTCTCGCTTGCCCATTAGTTTTTATCCTCAATCGAGATATTCCCTATTTTTATAACTAACTATACCACTACCCTCGCCATAAACTCTGTAATCCCGGCTATCATGTTTTTAACCTGGTCCCGAGTATATTCGTCATATTCACCATGAGCAGCATGATTTCTTATACCAAGCCATCCTATAACAAGCTTTTGGTTTAATTTAGAGTAAACATTTTCTTTGGCTAAATCGGCATTAAGTTTATCCGCTTTTATGGGGATGAGTTTATCACCGTATTTTCTTTCAATATCTATCCCGGTTTTAATGCATAGTTGCCTTAAATGCTCTTCGAGAACACTTCCGGCCATCACTGCCGCGGGGTCTTTATATCCTGTTTCCAGAAAATGCTCTGCCATTTCGATGAAGTCAGCAAAAACTTCTGCTGTAATAATTCCCTTCATAGAAAATAACCATCCGCCACTTATCTCAGAGCGAATAGCTCGTAATATTTCTATTCCGGCCCCAACATCATTCTTCCCAAAACTTTTTGTTCTGGATTTAAATTCATTATAATACATGACTATTCGGTTAACTCAGTAAATATCTTATGCTATAGTAAGGAGATATGAAAAATGGATCTCCGTAATGCCTCAAAAACAACACTTACCATATATACAAATGGGTTTACTGGAATTCCACGCTCGTTTTACCGGAGAACGTGATTGCATCAAATATCTGGAGAAAGTGCGTTTTTCGAAAGGATTTATAT
>CAKZYZ010000410.1 GCA_937885075.1 uncultured bacterium
GGTTGCCGTAGTTGTATGTAGATTGCGTTGTAACGTACAGTGTCTGTTAATGTTGTTTTTTTTTTTTTTTTTTTGTTATGTTTTTTTTTTTTTTTGTTTTTCTTTTTTTTTTTTTTTCAAGCAGAAGACGGCATACGAGATATATCAGTGTGACTGGAGTTCAGACGTGTGCTCTTCCGATCTCGCCCGGATGGCCAATCGGAGGAAGGTTGATCTCTTTGTCAGCATTCACGCTAACGCGGCGGTTAACCATCTGGCCCGGGGGACCGAGACATTCTATTATGCCCCGGCCTCCGATCCGCTGGCCCGGGCTCTGGCTGTCCTGGAAAATGCCGTTCTCAAACTGGAATCTCCGGGTGATCCCGGAAAGAGCCATGATTCTCCTCAAGCCGGAGAGACGAACGGTCGATTGTCGAGCAGTATCTACGCGGCTCGATCAGTGCAGAAGCGAATCAGAAAGGTAACCAGCTGCCCCGATCGGGGGATCAAGGCGGCGGAGTTCTATGTCCTGAAAAAAACATCCATGCCTTCGATCCTGGTAGAGACCGGCTTTCTCTCCCATAGCGGGGAAGGGAAACTTTTAGCCGACAGTAACTACCGGGCCCGGATGGCCCGGGCCATCGCCCGGGGGATCAGTGATTATCTCGACTCCCTGGTTAATCGAAGAGAACCGATTAACCAGGAATGACTGACAATCAATATTTTAGGCTTTCTTTATAAGCATTATTTTAATAAGTTAGTTTTTATTAGCCACAAAGGCACCAAGACACTAAGAACGATTTAGATAAATCAGAAAAGATTTAGCGAAAGTTCTTTTTTTCTTTGTGCCTTAGTGTCTTAGTGGCAAAATAATTACAAGGAGGAAATGTATGAGGAAGAGTAGTCTATTCATTGTTGTCCTGTTGTCGTTATTATTTGTTCTTCCGTCGGTGGTACCGGCCCGGGAGAAACTTCCCAATGATGTGGTCTGGGTTAAGAGATCCACCACCTATAAGTGCTGTGTTCAGCAGGCTTACCTGAACGCGATGGATCGTCTCCGGGGGTTGGCTGAAGATAAGAAAGCCGGGACCTGGTGTGTGGTTCTCGATGCCGATGAGACAATCATCAGCAATGTAGCATTCCAGATGTCCGGGATTCCCTTCTCTTCGAAGAGTTGGACCGAATGGTGTGAAAAGTCGGCCGCGACAGCTCTCCCCGGCGGAGAGGAATTCTGCGCTCTGGCCCAGAAATTAGGCGGCAAAGTGATTATTGTCACCAACCGCAAGGGTCATCTGCAAGCGGCAACGGAGAAAAATTTAAAAGATATTGGCTTCCCTTATGATGTTCTGCTGACGAGAAGCGGCCCTTACGCCAAGGACAAAACCAAGGTCATGCGCCGTGAAGCAATCCGGACCGGGACCATCAAGACCCTCCCGGCCGGGATGAATCTTCCGCCGCTGGAGATTGTCATGTTAGCCGGCGACCAGACCCACGATCTCTATGACAGCCATAAGTTGAACTTTGAGGATGTGAAAGACCGGTTCGCGAAAGATTTTATCATCATCCCCAATCCAATGTACGGCAGCTGGACCAGGCCGCCGATGTATCCCGAGCCGTATTCATCCCGTAATATTTCCCGTCCCAATACGGCTGCCCCGGCAGAAAAAGATACGTCATCCTTGAAAGCGATAACCCCGGAAGAAGCAATAGATAAAGTGGGGGAGAAGGTGATGGTGGAGACTGAGATAGTGAGTGTCTATGATCCGGCCGCGAAAGGGAAGGGCGGACCGGTAAAGCTCAATACCAGCCGAGACTGGAATGAAGGCTTAACAATAATTCTCTTTAATAAGGACGGCTCATTCGGAGACCCATCCCGTTTCGACGGGAAGAAAGTCCGCGCCACCGGGAAGGTAGGAACCTACCATGACACCGTCCAGCTCACGATAGGCGGCCCGGATGACATTGAGATCGTTGAATAATAATAATCTAATCCCCATTCCCCACCCCCCATTCTCTAATTATGAAAATCAGCTTTAAGTTTAATCAACTACCATCCACCATCGCAGCCAGTCTGACCAACTTCGCCTTCTACCGGGATCTGATCCGGAGACCGGTGAGTGAGGCATTTATTTATCTCTCCATTCTGGTCCTCATCCCGGTTTTACTCTTTACCGGTGTCCAGGTATATGAGCTGAATAAACTCATGACCCGGATAACAGATTCCCTGAAGGGGAATCTTCCCGCCCTCCGGATAGAGAAGGGGGAGATCATAATGGATGGGGTAGAGGGTGATACCTTCCGTTTTGAGACCGAGAATGAATTTACAGTCTCCGACTGGTTGATAATCACTAATTATTTTGGCACCAGTCCCGATCGGGAAACTAATCTGGCAATCAGGAAGAAGAAAGACGGAGAACCTCTTACCACCGGAGAAGAAGGACTTCTGGCTAAATTTGATCTGGCCTCGGAGAGAGCCGGGCAGGCGGAAGATTGGATAAATGCCAACTTCCCCACTCAAGAGGATATTATTACTTCCGCGGAGATAGATAAACTCCTGGCGGAATCACCACCCATCTCCCCCCAGGTAGCTCAGCTTCTTAAGGAGACAGGACATTTTAATAACTTTGTCTTCCTGGTCGATCTGACCACCGACGATCCTCAACTTCCCCCCGGCATCATGGGATTTGCCCTGAGCAAAAACAGTTATATGATCAATACACCGCTGATGCCGAAAAAGATCGAACTGGATAAGGATCTCTCGACGGTGATCAATGATGATATCCTTACTAGTTGGAGAAAATCGTTCATCTTCCAGGTGGTGCCGATCATAGCGCTATTCGTATTCCTGGTTTCATACGTGATTATGCTCCTCATTATTCTGGGAGGGAGCGCGCTGGCGGGATTGACCGCGTCTTTCATGAAAAAACCACTGCCATTCCGTCAGGTCTTCGCCCTGGCCATTTACGCGATTACCCCGGCTATTGCCTTTATTCTTCTTTCGCTGCTTCTGATGCTGATAAAGGTACAGATAGGCTACACCATGATTATCTTCCTGGCGCTCTATATTGTCTACATCATCACGGCGACCAGGAAATGTGCAGATAACGCCGTTGGCGTTATCGTTGAAAAATAATAATGCCTTCGGCATTATCGTTAAAAAATACAGACGTTGAAGATAGGGGCCGTTAAAGATCGTTGAAGGCCGTTGCACCTGTAATCCCTTAATCCGCGGATAAGAGCATTGAATCAGGAAAAGACGATGGTAAGATGCGAGTTACATTAATAACCGCGGCCATAATGACTGTCTTCTTCGCGGCAGCCATCGGCTGCCGCGAAGAATTAGATACCGGTATTGTCTTTGGAGAGGGAGAAGTCACAGTTGGCGGCAGGACGATTAAGGTCGAAGAGGCCATTACCGGGCCTCAGATGGCACAGGGGCTGATGTACCGTCGAACTATGGCTGAGGACCGGGGGATGATCTTTATCTACTCCCAACCGGTCAGTTCCTCGTTCTGGATGAAAAATACCCATCTCCCGCTCTCCATCGCCTTCATTAACTCCGACGGAATAATTATCAGCATCCAGAAGATGGAGCCGGATAACGATCAAAAAACTTACCCTCCCCCCCGGCCTTTTCTTTACGCTCTCGAGATGAACCAGGGATGGTTTGAGAGGAATGATGTTCGGGCGGGAGATCGCGTGATTATCAATTAGTTTCTGTCCAAATCCCTTAAAAGCTGAACTTCTGCTTGCATCCCGATTATTTCGGGGCAACGTTCAACCTTAAAAACGAATCTCCAATAGCCAACTTCCAATATCCAATGACCAAATGACAGGACGAAAAAGAAATTTAGGCAGGACGATTGCAGGCAGGACTATTAAAGACAAAAAGAAATTTAGGCAGGACGATTGCAGGCAGGACTATTAAAGACAAAAGAATTAATGACAAAACGATTAGAGGCAAAGAGAATTAAAAGCTGAGGAGAGGCTAATAGTACTGACTGCAATGGTCCTGTCATAAAAAGGGGGTGAGGTAGG
>CAKZYZ010000411.1 GCA_937885075.1 uncultured bacterium
TGACTATGTGATTTTTTTTTTTTTCAAGCAGAAGACGGCATACGAGATATATCAGTGTGACTGGAGTTCAGACGTGTGCTCTTCCGATCTTTTAATTCGGTGTCTGCGGAAAATTTCCTGGACAGAAGAGAGGAAAGAATTGATTGAAGAAATTACCAGGATGACAGAAAGTAAATTGAAAAAACTCCCGGAGAAGGAAAGGGAATATGCTGGCTTAATAAGGAAGCTTAAAAATTCAACTGAAATGATCGAGCAATTCACAATGGCAAAAGAAAAGGTTTCTCTGATGAGGCGCCTTGAGTTGACAAGAAGGGGATTGAATTTTTTTGTTTTAGAACCTGCCGAGCTTCCTAGAGAACCGTATATATCGGATTAAAACCATGGTTAATGCCCTGGCGTCTCTTCCCTATTTTTATTTTTGAACTCCGGTGGGCTTAATGTGATTTATTGTCCGATGTTTGATATTCCCTTATAAAATTGGGGTAAAAGGCAACCAGGGCTTGCGCCCTGGCCTATTGGCTGTCGCCCTTCGCTATTACCAGGGCTGACGCCCTTCGCTATTGACTGTCGCCCCGTTGGGGCTTTTGGTCCGGCGAATGAAACCCCGAAGGGGTGCCAGATAATAGACTGGGGTGTAAGCCCCAGGATTGAAAGATTAAATGTATCATCACCTCCAACCAAAATCGGAACCCCGAAGGGGTGATAGTCAATAGGCCGGGGCGTAAGCCTCGATTTTTAGGGAGCAAGCTCGACATAAGGCAAAAACATGAAAAATCAGACCGGGATTGTTTATTCGGATCTATATCTGGATCATGAGACCGGAGGCCATCCGGAATCACCCCGGCGGCTTACTGCGATCATGGATGGTCTGGTGGACCGTGGAATTCTGGAAGACCTGGTCCGGGTTGATCCGGTCCCGGCCGGTACGGAGGAGATAGGGCTGGTCCATAGTACATCCTATATTAAGTGGGTTGAGGAGATGGTTAACCGGGGGGAGACGGTACTGGATGCCGGCGACACGGTTGTCTCGGCAGGGTCTTATGAAGCCGCCATACTGGCCGCCGGTGGAGTGATTGCCGCCGTTGCCGCGGTGATGGAGGGGAAAGTCCGGAACTGTTTCTGCGCGGTTCGTCCTCCGGGCCACCACGCTCTCTATGATCGGGCGATGGGGTTCTGTCTTTTTAATAACGTGGCGATCGGCGCGCGCTATGTTCAGAAGAGATACGGAATTGAGAGAGTTTTGATCGTGGACTGGGATGTCCATCACGGCAACGGTACCCAGGATACATTTTATGGAGATTCTTCCGTATTCTACTTCAGCACCCATCAGTATCCCCATTATCCGGGGTCCGGCTCTACCGGCGAGACCGGGGAAGGAGCGGGGGAGGGATTTACCCTCAATGCTCCCCTCTCCTCCGGCGCAGGAGATGAGGAGTATCTCCGGGTTTTTAACGAGAAGCTGGTCCACGCGATGGACGCGTTCCAGCCGGAGTTCGTCTTCATCTCGGCCGGTTTCGATGGTCACCGGAGCGACCCCCTGTCCTCAATAAATCTGACCGGGGAAGGCTTCGCCAGATTGACATCCGTGGTCAAAGGTATCGCTAAGAAGTATGCCGCCGGGCATCTGGTCTCGGTGCTGGAGGGAGGATACGATCTGGATGGTTTATCCGATTCGGTCGGGGAGCATCTTCTGGTGTTATCGGGGGGATAAAATCTGAAAGCTCAATGCTCAACGTTCAACTTTCAAAGTCCGAATATCCAATATCCAACAAGGAATATCCAATGAAAAAGGAAAGGCTCCCACCCCCCGAAACAAGTTAGGGATGCCCCGAAAAGATCGGGGTGCAAGCACAGGCACTTGGATATTGGATATTCCTTGTTGGCTGTTGGATATTCAAAAAAGGGGGGGAAGTTGGGGGGTGAAGAACCAGTAGTTCAAATCAGGATAACTTTAAATCAGGACGTGACATAGCGAAGGTTGGTATATTTGAGGCGTCGTTGAACGTTGAAAGTTGAGCGTTGTGCGTTGTCCCGAAATAATCGGGATGCAAGCAAATGTTCAGTTTTTCAAATTCAAAATATTTCCAGATCCCATGAAACCCCATAAAGTCATCCCAACCAGCACAATAATCATCTTCCTTCTGATTATTGTTCCACTCCTGGTCTTCGGTCCGGCCGGGAAATACGGCTTTGTCGGATGGGATGACGATATACACGTTTATAATAACCGCTACATCGGTTCTCTGACCCCGGGGAATGTTCTACATTTCTGGATTGGTCCGCATGAGGCGATGTATATCCCGGTCACCTTCACCGCCTGGTCATTTTTGGCCGCCCTCTCCCGGCTTGTCTCTCCGGGGGGGATTGCCTTCGGGCTGAATCCCGGAATCTTCCATCAGGCCAATATATTTCTCCATATCTGCAATATCCTCCTTCTTTACGGTATATTGAAGTTGCTTTTAAGAGGGAGCAGCAAAGATCCGGAGAGAATCGAGTGGGCGGCCTGTCTGGGGGCGCTCCTCTTTGGAATTCATCCTCTTCAGGCCGAGCCGGTTATCTGGATCTCCAGCCTGAAAGATGTTCTCTGCGGCTTTTTCTCGCTCCTGGCCCTGAGCCAGTATCTCCGCTATGTCCGGGCGGTGGAGATCAACCGGCAGCTTCCCAGTGTCAACCGGAGGCGGAGGAAGCGCCACGGAGTCTACGCGGTCATCTTTTTTGCTCTGGCGATCCTCTCCAAGGCCGCCGCGGTCCCGCTGGCGGTGATCGGATGGCTCCTGGTCCATTTTCGCTGGCGGGACTCCGGGCTGACCGGCCGGAAGAGCGCTCTGAAGGCCATCTTTCGTCCTCCCTTTACAATCCTTCTGCTCTGGCTGGGGATGACGCTGCCGATTATCTTCATGGCTAAGTTCTCCGAAAAGGCCATTCCGCTGGGGTATATCGCTCCGCTCTATAGCCGGGTCCTGATTGCCCTGGACGCGATAGCGTTCTATCTCTATAAGCTCATTCTGCCGCTGAATCTGGGGATTGACTATGGCCGGACACCGGCGCGGGTGGTGGAGAATGGCTGGCTCTATTACAGCTGGATCTTTCCGGTCCTTCTGACCGGGTTATTCATCTTCTTGAAGGACCGGCGTCAATGGCTGATTATCCTGGGGATCTTCGTTGTCGGGGTTTTTCCCACCCTGGGTCTGGTTCCTCACGGTTATCAGATCTTTTCCACGGTCGCCGACCGGTTTCTTTATCTCTCGATGATCGCGCCGGCCCTGGCGCTCTCCTGGATTTTTCTCCGGAGCCGGAAGATCTGGATCACTGTCAGTTGTGTTGCTATTCTGGTCATCTATTCCGGTGCCGGACTGATGCAGGTAAAATACTGGAAGGGAAATATCTCTCTTTTTCAGCACGCCCTCCAGGTAAATCCGGCCAGTTATATGGCTCATTATAACCTGGGATTGACCATGGCGGGAAAGGGAAACCCGGCCGCCGCGATTAAGCATTATCAGCGGGCGATTGAGATCAAGCCGGATTACGGACGGGCTCAGAATAATCTGGGGGCGATTCTGACCGAAGAGGGGTCTTATGCTGAGGCTATCCCCCATTACGCTGAAGCCGTACGGCTGGATCCGGGGAACGGGCAGGCCTTCTTTAATTATTATACCGCGCATAACGATCTGGGATTACGATTGGCGGGAAGAGGAGAATGGGAGGGGGCGATCAGGTATTACCGGCGGGCGATCGAGATCAAGCCGGATTATGTTGAGGCTTACAACAACCTGGGGATTGCCCTGATCCGGCAGGGGAAGAAAGAGGAAGCTCTTGAATATTTTATCCGGGCCCTCCGGATAGATCCCACTTTCACTCCCGCCCGAAAAAACCTGGCCCGCGCCCGCCGGGAAATGAATGAACCTTGATCGGAATTTTAATAATCTTGATTAAATCCGGTAAAATCATTAAATTAACTATCGGGTCGGCCGAAATAAATATGTTGGTCTTGGTTCAATAGGAACTTAGCCCTCGCTGTGCTCGGGCAACTTTTCCTCTAAGGAAATCAGGAGAATTTAAATAATATACTCTCCTGCCTTCCTGCTTTCCTTAGAGGTTATTGAGATTCCGAAGCAGGAACATAGCCCTGGCTTTACGCGGGCAACTTTCAACAATTCAGACAGGATAACAGGATTGACAGGATTCGGCTCTGTGCCATTAAGGATCGGGGTCAAAGACCCCGATCCTATGGCACAGAGCAGAGGCCGGGTTGCCTATCTTGTTGATCCTGTTATCCTGTCTAAAAGAGAAAAATTATAATGAAATTCCCTCGAAGATCAGGCATTCTTCTGCATGTTACCTCTCTTCCTTCCCCTTACGGGATCGGAGATCTGGGGGAGAGTGCTTACCGGTTTGTGGATTTCCTGGAAGCTTCCGGCCAGAGGCTCTGGCAGGTTCTTCCTCTGGGACCCACCGGGCATGAGAATTCTCCCTATTCCAGCCCCTCCGCGATCGCCGGTAATCTTCTCATGATCAGCCCGGGCGAGTTAGCCCGGGAGGGTATGATTACCCGGACCTACCTCTCCTCTCTGCGCGAAATGTCTCCCGACCGGGTGGACTATCTCCGGATAATAAATTTGAAGAAGGAGATGGTGGTATCCGCCCGGAAAAATTTTATCTTCGCCGCCGGTCCGAAGGAGAAGAAAGAATTTGAAAATTTCTGCGCGCAAAATTCCGTCTGGCTGGATGAGTTTGCCTGTTTTATGGCTCTGAAGAATTTATTCCATCAGCTCCCCTGGTATAGCTGGCCGGGACCGATTGCCTTCCGGCATCCGCGCGCCCTGCGGGAGTACCGGGACCGGTTATCTGTTGAAATCGCTACGGTTAAGTTTCAGCAGTTCCTCTTCTTCCGGCAGTGGGGGAGATTGCGAAAATACGCCCATCAAAAGGGGGTTAAGATAATCGGGGATATTCCGATCTTCGTGAATCAGGATAGCGCCGATGTCTGGGCCAATCGAAATATATTCCTGCTGGACGATAAGGGCTGGCGGACCGCCCTCTCCGGAGTGCCCCCCAGCCGGGAGGGCGTGAGCCAGATCTGGGATATGCCTCTCTACAATTGGGAGGTAATGAGGGCCGACGGCTACCGGTGGTGGAAGGCACGGTTCGCGGCGCTGTTGAGAGAAGTGGATATCATCCGGGTTGATCATTTTTCCGGTTTCTATGCTCTCTGGCATATAAAGGTAGGGGCCAAAACATCCGCCGAAGGAGAGTGGATCAGATCCCCCGGGGCGGATCTCTTCCGGGAGGTGGAGAGTGACCTGGGCGCTCTCCCCATTATTGCCGAGGCTCTGGAACCGGCGATAAAAAATGAGGTAAACGCGCTTCTCCGGGAGTTGGGATATCCCGGGATCCGCGTTCTTCAGCATGGTTTCCACGGGGGCAGGCGCAACCCCCATCTCCCGGTTAATTATCCGAAAGATTCGGTGGCTTACCCCGGCACCCATGACGATAACCCCATTCTGGGCTGGTATAGATCCCGGCCGCGGAAGATAAAAAAACGGGTGCGGAATTACCTGGATATCGCGGGAGGCCGTTCGGTCAACTGGCAGATCATCAGGGCTATGGAGGAGTCGCGCGCCGACACGGTTCTGATCCAGCTCCAGGATGTATTGGGCCTGGGAAGTGAATCCCGGATGAATACCCCCGGCACCAACTCCGGTCAATGGGAGTGGCGGTATGATCGGGGGATGCTGACGGAGAGGATGGCGGCGCGGCTTTTGGAGTTGACACGGGAGAGCTCCAGATAGAAATAAAGGATGAACATCGAACTTCGAACGTCCAACTTCGAACGTCGAACGACGCATTAGCGAGCCAGTAACCGGCAGATAAGCAGAACAGATATTAAATATAAATACTGAACATTCAACCAGCCTTCGCTAAAGCTACGGTGGGCAGGCTGCTCAACTTTCAACGTTTAACTACCGCAGAATATCGAATATCGAAGTTAAAAAAGGACGAATTTCCAATGACCAACTTCCAACTGCCAATTTTCAACCGGCCTCGGACTGCGACATTTGGAAATTGGCAGTTGGAAGTTGGATATTGGAAATTCAGTTTTTAATAAGTGTTTATACGCAATAAGAT
>CAKZYZ010000412.1 GCA_937885075.1 uncultured bacterium
AGCTTGTGCTCCTCGAAGAGGGCGCGAGTCCGATCGGGCTGACCGGCGATCTCCGACACGAGGGGCAGATCAAGCCGGCCACGCAGACCGCGAATCTCCACCCCGTCGTAGCCGAGCGCCGACCCCTGAGTGATGATCTTCTCGATATCCCACCCCGGGCAGGCCAATGTGCTAAAGCCGACTTTCATGAGTGCTCCCGTGGATGCTCCGCCCGGCGGGCGACGACCCCGCAAGGGGTTACGCACGGTATCAAATCGCGCGTCCGGGTCAATGAAGCGGGGAACCGACGGCGTCCGTCCGCGTCCTGGAGAAGCAGGGCGCCGTCGCCGTCGAGCCCGACGAAGGTCCCTTCCAGGGTCTCCCGTTCCAGGCGCACCGTCAAGGGAGCCCCGACGCCCCGCGCCCGGCCCGCGACGGCACCGACCCGGCCGATGAATTCCGCGTCGGCTGTCTTCTCGCCGTACATCGAGACGACGGGATTGATCCCGGGAAGCTCAAGCGTCTCCAGGGGCGCGCCCCTCCAGTAGTGGTTCTCCGAGTCCTGATCCCAGATTGCCTGATGAGAGTAGATCCTTGTCGTCGCGTCCTCGGCGATGCCCTCCTCCCGGCCCCAGCGAACGGTCTCCCGGATGTGGTGCTTCACCTCCTCGACGCGAAAGCCGTACCAGAAGAGGAAATAGGGGTTCGAGGGGTCGTCCAGCGTGTCCCACCCGCCTCGACCCGTGCCGCGGGGCGGGTCGAGTTCGCTGAATGAGGCGAAGGTCTTCTCCGGCAGCCCCATCTTCTTGACAAAGTCCCCCAGGTCTCCCCCCGCCTTCTTTCGGGCGTACTCCCTGAACCGCGCGAGTGCGAAGGGCCCGTAGTCGGCCCAGCGCCGCGCCGCCTTCTTTCCCTTTACCTTGATCTTCGCGGGCGGGTACTTAATCTCCCCGGCAAACGAGACGCCGACGACCCGCCCGGGATTTTTCTTCATCCAGGCGGCAACGATCCGGGCGACGTCCCGCACGTTCCGCTCGTAGAGCTTGAGAAACTCATTCCGCGGGAGGCCGTCCCCGGACGGCGATATCGCGAAGTACGTTCCTCCCCTCCGGTAGTCGATCGTGATGGGCTCGCCGTGCTGGTCCCACATAAGGTAGGTCTTCGTCTCGCGCAGGTACCCGGTCGCGTCGCTCGTGAAGAACTTACCGGCGAAGATGCCGAGGGAGACGGGAAGCCCGGTATCGGCGATAAACTCGAGTTTCTTTTTCAGCTTCTCCTCGTCAATCCGGAAATCGGGCGCGCTGCCGGTGTACTTATTCCCCAGGGGGTTCAGGTGGGCCGAGACGGCCAGCCGGTGATGGCCCTTGGGATTGCCCCTCCCGCCGACCGCTTTCGTGAGTTTCCCCAGGTCTTCCCTGTCAGAGATATGGAAGGCTATGTAGGTGTATTCGTCCCGCTTCGCCGTGGAATCGCCGTCGCAGCCGGAACCGGCGGTCGCGCAGAGGAGCGCGGCAACAATGAGGCATCCGGTCTGCATCGTCTCTCCTTTCCTCGCGTATAGTTATCTCGCGGCGGCGAGGTCTCCCGGTTGGATTTGACTTCCCGCGCCTCCCGGCGCTTCCATCCGCCTGATCTCCGCAGCCCGGCGTCTCAGCCTCGGGAGGGCGTGGTGGAAGAACTGCCGGATCATTTCTTCCAGGACGTCCCGGCCCATGCGGTGAACGGGATGGTGGGGAAAGACGGTCCCGGCCCGGAGGTAGAAGCAATACCCGCACCGGAGGTTACAGTCCGGACCGGCCGGCTTTATCAAAAGTTGAAACAGCTTCATGTGAAACTCCTGGTTTCTTTTCATCGCGCGGAGGTTGCAAGCGTTATCCGGAGCCGGAGCTCGCCGGAAAAATTGAGGCCGGGCGGGCGGGTGCGGGCGGGTGCCGGAGCTTTCATCCTTCTCTTCCCTACATTATAAACGCCGGCCGGGCGGGAAAGGTTTAATGAGGGTCCAGGTCGACCCGCGGCATTGAGCCTTCCTGAAATCAAGAATCAGGCCAAGCTCGCCAGGTTTCTCAATGGGTTAGGGGTCAAATCTTTGGGTTAGTGGGTTAGTTGTTTGCCGGGGTCGGACCTACGCAATTATCTATAAACACACGGGTTAAGTATATTTTGGGGTTCCTGGGGGTCTTAGCGGTCCAGTTTTGGGTGTGAAACTGACCTTCTAAGGCCGGTTTTTTCTATTCACCACCCCCGATTCAAAAATACTCCGCGATTATCAATTTTGGAATAATACTCGTTCTATTCAGAGGGATAATTATATATTTTCTAGGTTTAATTTAATTGACAAACGTATACCCTGGGTTTACATTATCTATTATAAATAAACTAATTTAATCAATAGTTTATTTTCTCTACAGGAGGTAAACCATGGGTAGTCAGAACATAAGTAAAATAAACCGGCTGTTAAAGTCCTGGCCCAAAGAGACGGTGGTAACCCAAGCACGCCTCGATAAGCTTGATATCTCTCGACAACTGGTGACAAAGTACATCCATTATAAATGGGTCGATCGACTGGAAGCAAGGGCTTACATACGATCCGGAGACACCGTCAAATGGCAAGGCGGTCTTTACGCCCTCCAGGCACAGCTTGGTATGACCATACATGTTGGAGGTCTAACTGCATTGGAATTACAGGGAAGATCCCACTTCATACCTCTTGGACAATATAAGAAAGTCATCTTAGTAAGCGATCGGCCGGAGCGTCTTCCAGCGTGGTTCCAAAAACACCAGTGGGGAGATAAACTGGAACACAGTTGTCTGTCTCTATTTGAAAGAGTTCCAGACAATGTTATCACTAAACGGGACTGCGGTGGATTCGAAATAGTCATGTCGAGTCCGGAACGGGCAATCATGGAGCAGATGCGTCTGTCCAGAACTAATGCCGACATAAACCATATATATCAACTTATGGAAGGACTCAACACTCTCCGGCCGGATACTGTCCAGGAGCTTTTGGAAAATTGTCGATCAATAAAGGTAAAACGTCTATTCCTCTGGAATGCAGAGATAGCCAACCATACTTGGTTTAGACGGTTGAATCCATTACGAATCGACCTCGGGAAGGGGAAACGCCGTGTCTACAAAGGCGGGCAACTGAACGAAAAATATCAGATAACAGTCCCACGGCCTGAGGAGTTGCCAAATGTTTGATCAACAATACGAGGTTCAAGTCAGACTACTTCTTCGTTGTCTTTCCTATATTTCCAGACATACATGTTTTGCTTTAAAGGGTGGTACCGCTATAAATCTATTCCTGCGGGATTTACCTCGTATTTCTGTAGACATCGACCTGACATATTTACCACTCAATCCTCGCCCAGAAGCATTAATGGAGATTCATGAATCCCTCTTATTAATGGAAGATGAGATTAAGAAATATATCCCCGACTCGCAGATTCAAGAAAAGCGCATTGAGAAGTTCGTCTCAAAGCTTTATGTATCCACAGAAAATGCGATAGTCAAGATTGAGCCTAATTTAGTCTTTCGAGGATTTATAAATAATCCACAATATCTGGATTTATGCTCTACCGCCCAGGAATATTTTCAATCCTTTATAAGTGTTAATACTATGTCGATAGTCGATCTATATGGGAGTAAACTCTGCGCGGCTTTGGACCGACAGCATCCACGGGACCTATTTGACATAAAACGTCTTCTGGATGTGTAATGTGGTGTAATGTGGGGTCGGACCTGGGTGTAATGTGGGGTCGGACCTGCGTAACCTTGGTAATATCAATTGGTTAGATCCCAGAAACAGCTGTTTTTGGGTCTTAGAGGTCCAGTTTTGGGGTCAAAACTGGACCTCTAAGGAATTTTTAGCTCCTTCAATACAGTGATTCGGTTTTCTTCGGCTATCTCTCGATACTCAGCTTAAGCACCCAGCCTATCCATAGCGTTTTTTCGCTTCCTAAAACCAGCTCCTCCATCTTCAGCGATCCCGAGAGAATTTGAGGAGGAACTCTTTTTTATGATATCGATGAGTAATATGCCAAACAAAACCAGGAATGTGATGTCTATTTGCCCTGGGCATCAGAACCTACTTTCCTTAGAGGTTCAGTTTTAACCCCAAAACTGGACCTCTAAGAGCTGTGAGAGGGCTAAAATATATGTTACTTGTTTATATGTAGTAATGCTATGACAACAATAAACGGTTGGATTTCAGTTTGCAAGGACAAGAATACGTTTTCGAAAAAGTTTTGTAATCAACTCAGGGAACCCGGGCCTAATAATGATCTTCTTGATTTTAGCCGGTATTTTTC
>CAKZYZ010000413.1 GCA_937885075.1 uncultured bacterium
GCGTGAGGTGCTGCGATAGTGCAATATCGGCTTTTCGCCTTCTTTTTTGTTTTTTTCTTTCTTTTTTTTTTCTTTTCTTTTCGTTTTTTTTTTTTAATGATACGGCGACCACCGAGATCTACACTCTTTCCCTACACGACGCTCTTCCGATCTGCTCCAGCAGGCACTGGTGAACATATTCAATCGCCCCGACATCCAGCCCCCGGGTCGGCTGACTGGCCAGAAGAAACTTGGGATTCTGAGAAAACTCCCGGGCTACAATTACTTTCTGAAGGTTGCCGCCGGAGAGGGTCTCCGCCCTCTGAATTGGCGACCCGGCCGCGACATCAAATTCCCGCAGTTTATCATTTGAGAATGCTTTAATCTTTTTTGAGTTAAAAAATATCCCGGACCGGAACCGTCTGCTCCGTTGATTCCCCAGAATGAGGTTCTCGTAGATCGGCGCTTCCATCAGCAGCCCCTCCCCGATCCGGTCCTGGGGGATACTGGCTATCCCTTTCTCCATCATGGCCCAGGGGGGGAAGTTACTGACATCCTCTCCGTCCAGCACAATCTTTCCGGATGCTATCTTCTGTATCCCTACGATGACGTCGAAGAGATCCTTCTGTCCGTTTCCGGAGACACCGGCCAGTCCGATAATTTCTTTTCGCCTGATCCGGAGGTTGATATCTTTAAGGGTCTCCCTGTTATCCTCCTTGACAACCCGCAGATCCTTGATATCCAGTACCGTCTCCCCGGGGGGGATCTTCTCGTTGGTGATCAGGAATACAACCTCCCGACCGACCATCATGCGGGCCAGCGACTCCTTGGTTACATCGGCGGTATCGACCGTATCTATCAGCTTCCCCTTCCGCAGCACCGTCACCCGGTCGGAGATATCCATTACTTCGTTGAGCTTGTGGGTGATGAGGATAATAGAAAGCCCGTCCCGGGTCATCCTGGTCAGGATGGAAAAGAACCTTTCAATCTCCTGGGGTGTCAGCACGGCGGTCGGTTCATCCAGGAGGAGGAACTCCGCCCCGACATAGAGTGCTTTGAGAATCTCAACCCACTGCTGCTGCCCGACCGGAAGCCGGGAGATGATCGTCTTGAGCGGCAGTTCAAGCCCGTAATTCCGGCAGATTTCTTCGACTTTCCTGGTGGCGGATTGGATATTGATTCCGATCCCTTTATGCTTCGTCCCCGCCACGATATTCTCCATCACCGTCATCGGAGGTACCAGTTGGAAATGCTGGTGCACCATCCCGATCCCGAGATTGATGGCATCCTGGTGTGATCCGAGCCTGACCTCCTCCCCTTTGAAGATGATCTTGCCGGAGTCCGGGTGATAGGTGCCGTAGAGGCACTCGGCCAGAGTCGACTTCCCGGCTCCGTTCTCCCCCAGCAGGCAATGAATCTCTCCCTTTCGTATATCCAGGGAGATTTTATCGTTCGCCAGCACCCCCGGAAAACTTTTAGAGAGGTTCTCTACCCTCAGTATTATTTCATCTATTTTCTCTTGATCCATCGATTATTCTACTGCCATTAATTTGTGATTTTGGACTTCTCATTCAGAGACTTTTATGCTTTAAACCAGGACTATCATAATTATCTTGAGGCGGTGCCGTAAAATATTCCAACAGTTATACTTTGTTTTCTAAGTTGAAATAACTGGAATTGTTGAAATCTCTTCCGGCATTCTGTCAGAACAATTATGATAGTCCTGGTTCAAAACAATTTAGCGCAAAGCGCTAAATTAATCGGATACGACTTTGTTGGCGTTGAAGGGAACCTTGAACGTCCCGTCCTTGATCGCCTGCCGCTTCGCTTCGACCTCTTTCACCAGGGCCGGGGGAAGCTTCTTTTCCCATGCACCCAGCGGCGCGAGATCAGCCCCGCCTTCATTCATGAACCAGATCATCGGCTCCATCGGTCCATCAAAAGATTTTCTCCCCATCTTATGTTGATACCACTCATTGATTACGAAGTTGACGCCCGGATCCCAGAGAGCCATCGTACTGACCACGATCGTATCGGGGTCCATGCTCTGCTGATCCACGTAATGTCCGTAAGCCTGAATCCCTTTCTCCCGGCAGGCCTCAAACGGTCCGAATGAGAGAGCGTAGATCTGATCGGCGCCCGCCGCGATCTGAGCCAGGGCGGCTTCTTTGGCCTTGGGAGGATCAAACCAGCTGTCGATATAGGTTGCCTTGGCCTTGATCTTCGGGTTGACCGATTTCGCCCCATCGATAAAGGCGTTGGCGGGCATATTCTCATTGGGGTAGGGATAGGAGATTACCGTTCCGATCGTATTGGTCTTGGTCAGCTTCCCGGCGATCATCCCCATCAGGTAGGCCGGTTCCTGGATGTTCATCTCGACCCAGTAGGTATTCCCCCCGTATGCTTTGTTTCCAGCTCCCGCCATCACCCAGAGGATATCCGGAAACTTGTTATGGAGCCTCTCGACCGCTTTGGGATATACGGAGTGAGACCAGATGATGTCATACTTGCCGGTCTTGGCGTATTCCATCAGGACCCGCTCGGCATCAGGGTTGAAGACATTCTCGGTAAAATCCCATTTGACCTTCAGTCCATGAGGCGCTGCTTTCTGGACTCTCTCCAGTGCCTGAAGAAATGAAGTGTTCCATGGTTCTTCGAGTACTGTGGGGGTAATGATGCCGATACGAACTTCCTTCGGCTTCTCCGCCGCGCGGCTGATCCCGCAGATGCCGGCGACCGCGACCACTAAGAAGATTACAAAGATACTGCGTACTGCTTTATGCGTAAACATGTTGCCCTCCTGGGTACATATTTCAGGTTTGCATATTTCCCTGCCGATATTCCCCCCGCGTCTACGGTCACATCATAGGCAGCTCCCTTTATGATTTAGCCCCGGTTATACCGTGGGCAAACTCCTTTCGACAAGCTTTAACATCCGGATCCCGATAGGATCTTGGTCCCGAGACTTAATATTAAACAACTCGGGATCCCTAAGTATTTCGGGAGAAAATTCCGAAGCAGGAACTTAGAGATACTTAATTGGAAATATAAGTATACCGCATATTAAGTTTATCACAATAATGATATAATAGCTAATTATTATGTATGTTTATTCATTATGTATCTTCCGTCCGTGAAGGCAATGGAGAAAAATTAATCCGCAATGAATAGTTTTGGATTTTTCGAGAACTGCTAAGGTATTGACATGCCGGTTTTCCCTTCTATATTATACAGGAACCAATATTATTTTGGGCAGCAAAATAATAAAATCAATAACCCGGGGTTTGATATGCGGATGACACGAGAAGAGGAGAGACTGATCCGTCATGGGATCATCATTACCGTTGATGAGAACGATACAATTTATGAGGACGGGGCGCTGCTGATCAGGGGAGACCGGATCGCCGATATTGGATCGGACCGGGAACTGGCGGATAAATATTCTTCGGTTGAGGCGGTGATTGATGCCTCCCGGAAGGCGGTTATCCCCGGTTTAATAAATACTCATATTCACTCCGGATTAATTCGTGGAACGGCTGAAGATCTGACACTCTTTGAGTGGCTGAGCAAGCACGTTGATCCGATGCATAAAGCCCTTCGGGAGGAAGAAGCCTATGGCGCCGCCCGGCTCTGCTACGCCGAGTGCCTCAAATCTGGGACCACCTGCGTGATGGATATGTACCGGTACATGCACCGGTGCGGTGACGCGGCGGAGGAACTGGGGAACCGGGTGATCCTGGCGCCCTATGTGGCCGATAAGCCCGGCTATGATTACTTTGAGACCATGGAGGCCAATGAACGGTTGATACGGGAACGGAACAATACCGCCGACGGCCGGGTTAAGGTCTGGGTGGGACTGGAACACCTGGTCTACTGCACCGAAGACGCTTTTAAAGAGGCGGTCCGCCTGGCCGAGAAGTACGATACCGGGATCCACACCCATGGGGAAGAGTCCTTCGAGATGGCCCTCCGGCTTACCCATCATTACGGCCGCCGTCCCACCCGGGTCTTCTTCGATTACGGAATTCTTGGGCCCCGGGCTGTCCTGGCGCACTGTGTTCAGGTTACCCCGGAGGAGATCGATATTATCGCCCGAACCGGCACCGGGGTGGCTCACTGTCCGTGCAGCAATATGAAGCTGGCCTCCGGCGCGGCCCCGATCCCCGCCTTTCTGGAGAGAGGAGTAAATGTCGGACTGGGCACCGATGGAGTAAAAGAGAATAATAACCTGGATATCTTCGAGGAGATGAAGTTCGCCTCTCTGATGCAGAAACTCCATCGTCTCGATGCCACCAGCATGGATGCCGCTACCACCTTCCGGATGGCTACCATCGGGGGGGCCAGGGCCCTGGGGATGGACGATGAGATCGGCTCGCTTGAAGTCGGAAAGAAAGCCGATCTGGTACTGGTAAATCTCAGCGCGCTTCATACTACTCCGATAATGGGGGGGAAGTATTTCAACGCGGTCGCTCACCTGGTCTTTGCCGCCAATGGAGCCGATGTGGAACGGGTCTTTGTCGATGGCCGCCCGGTAGTGGTGGATGGAGAGTTGATAACGGCTAGCGAGGAGGAGATCATCACCCGGGCCCAGGCGGATGCCGACCGCCTCTTCGAACGGCGCGAACCCCTGGTCCCCGATTCGGTCTCCATCGATCAGGTTGAGCTCTAAGAGACCTGGATAGACCCTAATTTAAACCACGAAGGACACGAAGATCATTCTTTTCAATACCCCCTTGAGGGGTACGAAGGTTTTTTGAAAAATGAGCTAAATCTTGTTTTTTCTCAACTATTCTTCGTGTACTTCGTGACCTTCGTGGTGAATAACTTTGTTGTTTCAGGCAAGATTTATAAATCACCTTTTTGAGTAAAGTCTAAATACGTTATATTGTCAAATCAAGAGAGATATAATGAAGATAATTATCCTAAACGGAAGTCCGAAAGGTGACGTCAGTGTCACGATGCAGTACGTTCACTTTATCGGAAAGAAGTTCCCGCAACATGAATTGAAGATCATAGACATCTCCCGGCGAATCAAGGCAATCGAAAAGGATGATAAGGACTTCCGGGGGATCATCGATGAGATCCGGTCGGCGGACGGCGTCCTCTGGGCCTTCCCACTATATTTTCTTCTGGTCCATTCTCACTATAAGAGATTCATTGAGCTCATCTCGGAGAGGGGCGCGGAGGACGTGTTTAAAGACAAATACACGGCGGCGTTGAGCACCTCGATCAAGTTCTACGACCATACGGCTCACAATTACATCAACGCGATCTGCGATGACCTGGAGATGAAGTATCTCGGATCATTCTCCGCTGAGATGTATGACCTGCTGGAGGAGAAAGAAAGAAGGAAGCTGGTCCTCTTCGCCCAATCCTTCTTCAGCGCGATTCAAAACAATATCCCTACTCCGAAAAATTTCCAGCCAGTGGTTCATAGTGATTTTGACTATCTCCCCGGTACTGTCGAGGCAAAGGTGGATCCCCGGTCCAGGAAGGTACTGATCTTGACGGATACCGGGGATGACCGGACGAATCTGGGCCGTATGATCGACCAATTTTCCCGGGTATTCTCCAATCCGGTTGAAGTGATCAATCTCAATGATCTGGATATTAAGGGGGGATGTCTGGGGTGTATCCAGTGCGGGTACGACAACCGATGCGTCTATGAAGGCAAGGATGGCTATATTGACTTTTACAATGGAAAAGTCAAGACCGCGGATATACTTGTATTCACGGGCGCGATCAAAGACAGATATCTCTCTTCAATATGGAAGACTTATTTTGATCGGTCTTTCTTCACCGGCCACGCGCCGTCGCTGATCGGTAAGCAGGTTGGGTTTATTATCTCCGGTCCCCTGAGACAGATCCCCAACCTGAGGCAGATCCTGGAAGCTCAAGTCCAGACGCAGCATGCCAATTGCGTCGGATTTGTAACCGATGAATATGGAGATTCATCGGCAGTTGACGGGTTGCTGCGGAGTCTTGCCGAACGTTTGGTTCAATCGGCCGATAACGGGTATGTAAGTCCTCCTACTTTTCTGGGTGTCGGCGGGTCAAAAATTTTTAGAGATGCTATCTGGGGAAAACTCCGCTTCCCTTTCCGGGCCGATTATCTGGCCTATAAAAAACTGCGGGTATTTGATTTTCCCCAGAAAGATTATAAATCCCGACTCCGGAACGTGACAATGCTGCTCCTCTCAAAAATCCCGCGCTTCAGAAAAGAAGTCAATAAGAGAATGAAACAGGAGATGATAAAACCAATCCAGAACGTTGCCCGAGCGAAACTCGGGTAACGTTCTGAAGTGCCTAAAGTGCGCTAAAGTTGAAAGTGCCTAAAGTTAAAAAACTATTCATCACCACCCAGTAAAGATGTTCCCGTGTTCCCGGGAGTTAAGAGAGGGAAATGCTATATTGTTAAATATTCAACAAACCGGATTCAAAAAAGTTGTCCGAGTGAAAGCGAATAACTTTAGGCACTTTAGCGCACTTTAGGCACTTATTTCTGCTTCTATAATGTTGGTTGAATGCGTGCAAACTAATATTTTTCCGAAGGAAAAAAATTATGACTATCTTCAGTGAAGTAAACAAAGGGGTTCGCAAGGTCGACGGGGTTAGCCTGGCGACCGGGCGGGCCCGTTTTACGGATGATTTTGAACTCTCAGGGATGCTCCGCGGAAAGATCCTCCGCAGCCCTCATGCCTTCGCTCGGATCAAACGGATTCGGACCGCCCGGGCCCGGGCGCTCCCGGGTGTGGCCGCTGTCTTGACCTACCGGGACCTCCCCCGGATCCCCATTACCTCCTGCTGTCAGACCTGGCCGGAGAGCGGGCCGTATGATGAGTTTATCCTGGACCGGTACGCGCGGTACGTGGGCGACAAGGTCGCCCTGGTTGCGGCCCGGGATGAAGAGACGGCGGACCGGGCACTCTCCCTGATCGAGGTGGAGTACGAGGTGCTGACCCCGCTCTTCGATCCCCGGAAGGCCATGGTACCCGGCGCGCCGATCATTCATCCCGAGAAAGAAGCCCATATAATTATTCCGGTTATCTATCGCCCGGAGATAAATCAGGTGGGCTCCCTCCAGGCGGGTGACTCCGGCTACGCCAGCCTGGGAGATGTCGACCGAGCGCTGGCGGGAGCGGAAGCGGCTCTCCACCGCGTCTATCATACACAGTTTGCCAGTCACGTCCCCGCCGAACCGCACTGCTCGATCGGCTATATCGATGAGCATGGACGGTTGGTGATCATCAGCTCGACCCAGGCGCCCTTCCATGTCCGCCGGATCGTCGCGCGGGCGCTCGCTCTACCAATCAAAGATATCCGGGTGATCAAGCCCCGGATCGGCGGCGGCTTCGGCGGGAAGCAGGATGTGATCCTGGAGCAGTGCGTCGCCGCGCTGGCCTTGAAGACCGGCCGCCCGGTCAAGATCCGGCTGACCCGCCGGGAGGTCTTTACCTCCACCCGGGTCCGTCATCCTGTTATCATTAAAGTCGGCGCCGGTGTTGATCGGTCCGGCAGACTCCTGGGGCTGGATATCAATGCCTTGGTCGATACCGGTGCTTACGGGACCCAGGGATTCCCGGTCGCCACCTGTATCGGATTGAGAACATTGCCGCTCTTTAACTGCCCCAACCTCCGCTTTGGGGGGGATGTGGTCTATACCAACAGTCCGGTCGGCGGAGCCTACCGGGGTTACGGGGGGACCCAGGGGATCTTCGCCGTCGCGGTGACACTGGATGAGCTGGCCGGGCGGGTCGGAATCGACCCGGTTGATTTCTATCTGAAGAATATCATCTCCGCCGATTCGGAGGTTCCGATCCTGGCCCAGCTCGGGGAAGGGGAGAGCGGCAACGTCCCCCGGATCCTGAGCTGTGAACTGGCCGCCTGTATCAAGGAAGGAGCGAAGGCGTTTGACTGGAAGAAGAAACGGAAGCGTAACCGGGATCGGGAGCGCTACCGCCGGGGGGTAGGGATGTCGATCATGATGCAGGGCTCCTCGATCCCCTTCGTTGAGATGGCGAGCGCGTTCATCAAGATGAATGATGACGGATCCTTCAATCTGCTGATGGGCGCGACTGAACTCGGCCAGGGGTCCGATACCGTCCTGGCCCAGATCGTGGCCGAAGAACTGACGGTCAAGACCGATGATATTATTGTCTACTCATCCGATACCGACCTCACCCCCTACGATGTGGGGGCCTTCGCCTCTTCGACTACCTATCTCTCCGGCCAGGCGGTGAAGAAGACCGCCGGGAAGGTTAAGGAACAGATTCTCCAGGCGGGCGCGCGAATTCTGGGAACGGATCCGGAGTCGGTCCGGATCGAATCAGGGAGAGTAATCGGTTCCGATAAGAAGTCGATCAGTTTTAAGGAGATCGCTCTCTCCACCCTCTATCAGAACGAGCAGTTTCAGATCGCGGTCTCCGCTTCACACCTCTGCCAGGCATCTCCGCCGCCCTATGCCGCCAACTTCGCGGAGATTGAGGTCGATACCTATACCGGCAAGGTAAGAGTATTAAACTATCTCCAGGCGATCGACTGCGGGACCGTCATCAACCCGGTCACCGCCCGGGGCCAGGCCCTGGGCGGGGTGGTCAACGCGATCAGCTACGCTTGAACCGAACGGTATATCTTTGATAAGAAGGGCAATATGCGCAACCCCAACTATGCCTACTATAAGATATTCGGAACCCGGGACATCCCGGAGATCACCACCATCTTCGTCCCCTCCCATGAGCCGACCGGCCCCTTCGGAGCCAAGAGCCTCGGTGAACTGGTCATCAACGGCGGACTCCCCTCGATCTCCAACGCCATCCATAATGCTGTCGGTGTCCGACTCCGGATGCCCCCCTTCACACCCGATAAAGTTCTGGCGGCGCTGGTTAAAAATAAATCCCAAATTACAAGTTGCTAAGCGCCTCAGCCCCAATTTTGATATTTTGTAACATTTTAGCCCTTTGAAAATCCCCGTCCCCCCCTGGTTACGACGCTCTACGTCGTAACGAAAGCTATCGCGGCCTCTTTAATCGGTTCAAAAGGAAGTACTAAAAATACTTGACCAAATCGCCAGTCTTGCCGCAAGACTGGCGATTTGGTCAAGTATTTAAAATTCTCCTATCCTATTGCCGAATCCCAGGTTGCGTAAAACCCCAAAAATGGCCTAATAGAGCTTGCCGCAAATCAGTTCATTTTGTGTTTTATATATAATTATCTCTTCTCCCGGATATAAGGTTGATAACGGAATAAAATAGCTAATTATTCTCATGCTAACAGTCGGAGAAGTTGGCTTTTTATTCCGGAAAAAATAAAAATCCGCGGAATTTTTTACTTTCGGGAGGCAATCAACGAGATTACTTCAATAAAAAGCAGTAAGTTGCGAAATTACCTCCATCCCTTAATACTATCTCGCTTTCGTGCTTGTTCGCCTCTGGAGAAAAACGAGAAGTAACGTAATCTAAAAAGTTAAGTTCTTAAGACCGTCCCCTACTTTTTGAAGGATTGGTTAAATCTGTTGTGATATTATGGGGATGGTGTATTGTAAAGGGTGTATGCTATTCTATTCCAGCAACAAGAACATATCGGAGGAGACGAGGGGAGATACTACGCTCAATTCAGGGTGGGCTTTGAAGCCATCCGGCAGCTTATGGAACCACCCGAGCCGGAGCCTGGGCCCCCCCGCCGACGGATCGGATTTCTGGTGAGGGAGAAAAAGAAGAAATACCGCAGCCAAAAAATCGCCGGTAAGAAAGGGTAATCTTAATTAAGTAAGAGCAGAAGGATGAGAGTAATTTTTCAATACTCCAACACTCCAGTACTTCCTGGGAATAAGAATCAAGCGCATAATTTTGAAATAATAGCACGTAATGAAGATCGATACTAACAAAATGGATTTCAAGAGGCTGATTAACACCATTCAGCAAGTTCATGACCAACTTTCTGTTCAACCAGCCGGGCGGTTAATGTTGGCCTTACTATACGCAACTGGCTAATTGGTTTATACATACAGGAATACGAGCAACATGGGGCGGATCGTGCGGAATATGGTGAATCATTGCTGGATCATCTTTCAGAAGAGCTGTGCCGTATCGGAATTCCCCGGAGCGACGCACGCGAATTGCGTCGATACCGACTCTTCTATTCTATCTATCCGCAAATCCGGGAGGCGTTGACTCCCGAATTCAACTTGCAACTTCTCCTGAAGAAAGATTCGGGAGTCACTGACTCCCAAATGTCTTGCGAATCCCTGATTAGTGGAAAAACACTTATCTCCAAGCTCTCCTTTACGCATTTCGTTGAGTTAATCGCGCTTGAGGATACTACCAAGCGTGGTTTCTACGAAATGGAGTGCATCCGGGGCAACTGGTCGGTTCGGGAGTTGAAACGCCAGATAGGTAGTCTCTACTATGAACGTTCCGGTCTGTCGCGCAATAAACAGAAACTCTCAGAATTGGCACAGCAAAGAGCCGAGAAAGACGATCCAAAGTTGGTAATCCGCGATCCTTATGTTTTTGAGTTTCTTGGACTCAGACCAAAAGAAGTGATGGGCGAATCCCATCTGGAAGACCAGCTTATCGACAAACTTGAAGCATTCCTGTTGGAACTAGGCCACGGGTTTTGCTTCGAAGCCCGGCAAAAACGCATCTTGATTGGTGATGAGTATTTCTTCGTTGATCTGGTATTTTACCACCGCATCCTCAAATGCCATGTTTTGGTGGATTTGAAACTGGAAAAGTTCAGCCACGAAAATATCGGCCAGCTCAATACCTATGTGAGCTGGTATCGGGAAAATATGATGACCGAGGATGATAATCCACCGGTCGGCATTCTACTTTGTTCGGATAAAAATCATGCCCTGGTAGAATATGCCTTGGCGGGAATGGACAACAATCTATTCGTATCCAAATACTTGCTTGAGTTGCCGAAGAAAGAGGAAATGCAACAGTTTATTGAAGAACAGCTTTGGGAAACTGAACCATGATTCCGGTTGTCCAATGGTAGCGGTAGCCAATACCGTAGAGGTCAATCCGGGAATCAGAATCAAGCGCATAAAAAAGAAAATAAAGAAGGACAAGAAGAAGCTGTATCGGGGAGTTAATCAGGGCTATCAAAGGGCTATTAGTCACTAGTCAAGCTTTGACCCTGAGCCCTTCAGGTAAATCTTCCATTGGCTTGAATTGTCCGGAATTTCCGGATAGTTGGCTGCGGTTCTGTCCGCTGGCCGTTTGATATATCAATGGTTCAGAAATAGCTTCGCCAAATTCCGGAAAAGGGAAAAGTAGTAACGGATCCCGGTATCATCGCCTGATATCTCCCTCAAGAGACCGGAAAATTAATTGACGGAACCGCCATTCCCGTTGCGGGAATGGTATTTTCGTCAACTAATTATATTTTCGGTATCTAATTGATATAGAAGGCATAGCAAATATTGCCATAATTCCCCCGGGATCGGGATGCTAAATTCTGGCTACGCGGGTCGGACCTGCGTAACCATTTATAGATTGTTGAGTTAAGTAGATTTTGGGGCTTCTGAGGAGCTTAGCGGTCCAGTTTTAAGGGCAAAACTGGACCTCTAAGGCCAGCTTTTTGTTGCAGAAACATGAGGGGCGGAGCAAATATATCACCAGAGTTTCTTCGGATAAACTTCCTCATCAATTCCGGTAAAGATAAATATCCGTGTATGTAATCTTACTGCCGATTGTTTTGCCTGCTACCCCGGAAGTCACCGACCAAGTCACTGACCAAGTCACCGGGCATGGGCAAAGGCTGCTGAATGCATATTCCGGTAGGAAGTAGCCTGATAATCCGGACCAAAGTAGCCGGGCATTCCGGGTTAAAGTAGCCGGTGATTCCGGGGCAAAATGGACACTGATTCCGGAGCAAAGTGGACACCGATTCCGGGGCAAAGTGGACACCGATTCCGGAGCAAAGTGGACAGTGAATCCGGTGTTCCATTAGATCGGAAGAGCGTCGTGTAGGGAAAGAGTGTAGATCTCGGTGGTCGCCGTATCATTAAAAAAA
>CAKZYZ010000414.1 GCA_937885075.1 uncultured bacterium
ATCAATGTGCGTAACAAGGAGAGACAGGTCTAACAATAGTGCAGGAGAGAAGTAGGTAGATCCTAACGACTCGTACAGGCGACAGGAGACAGTGGTACTAGTGCGGAGAGTTGCGGGCAAGAAGTTCTCGGCAAGAGTATGAAAGGTACAGTACGGATAATGGCAACGGCCTGAAAGGTCGGCATTGGATCATACTGACAAAGAACGTGATTACTTCATGCATCGTTTTTTTTTTTCAAGCAGAAGACGGCATACGAGATATATCAGTGTGACTGGAGTTCAGACGTGTGCTCTTCCGATCTCTCGGCTTGGTGAAGGATGGTTGAAAGTGGAAGGTTCAGCCTTTATCTGTGTCGATCTATCCTGTCTGCCGGCTATCGCGACGTTCGACGTTCGAAGTTGAGCGTTCGACGTTCGATGTTCAGTCTTTTTAGAGCCCCGGTATATTCATCCCTCCGGTTATGGCGGACATCTTTTCCGCGCCGGCTTCGTCCGCTTTCTCTCCTGCCTGACGGACCGCCGAGAGGATTAGATCTTCCAGCATCTGAACATCTTCGGGGTCCACGACATCCGGGTTGATAGTGATTGAGATCAGATCCTTTTTGCCGCTTACCACCGCTTTGACCATGCCTCCACCGGCGGTTCCATCCACTTCCATCCGGGCGATCTCTTCCTGGATAGCCATCATTTTAGCCTGCATCTGCTGGGCCTGCTTCATCATCTTGTGCATTCCAACCATGGTATGTTCCTCCTGGGGGGGGTAAAGAAAGTTATAAGTGCCTAAAGTGCGCTTAAGTGCCTTCCTCCGTCGCTAAAGCTATGGCGGATAGGAAAAGTTGTTCGCTTTCGCTTAGCTTTTCCGGACCGGGAATCCCGCTCAAGTCCGGTGCTTGAAGTTATAAGTTATCGCCGAAGGCGCTAACTTAATCGTTAAAAATTGAGAACGTTGAAGAATAATGACGTTGAATAAAAAAGACGTTAGAAAGAACTTTGCTTAGCAACTTATTTGTACCGCAGAGCCGCAGAGAGCGCAGAGAATGATCGAGTGATTTAATAATTATTATCTCAATTTTTCAGAAATCTTCGTGATCTTCGTGTCCTTCGTGGTTCTAATTAGCCCTACTCTCTCACTTCCTCTATCGTGGCGTCGAAGATGTCGATCGCGGATTCGATTATGGGGTTATCTCTTATCAAAGATTTCTTTTTAATTGCAGTGGGCGGCGGAGTCGGTTCCTGCGTATGATTTTCTCCGGTGTTTTTACGTACCACGAATTTAAGTTTTATGGGGCGCCCCAGTTTATTGGTAAGCAATGTCTCCATATAGGATTGTTTCTCCGGGGTCTCAAGCGCTTCGCGATGGAAGTCGAACTCTTCATTGAAGAAGATGGTTAAAGTTCCATCTTCGATCTCTCCCGGATCACCCTCCATCAGATATGCCTTCAGCATTGCCCGGTTTTCTCCCATGGTCTCCAGGAACTCCGGCCAGATTTCATGGATTGAACTCTGCCGAGGTGCCGCCGTCTCCCGAACCATGTACTCTTCCGGTGTAGATTGATCCGATTCCGGGAACCCGGCCGGATCGGGCAGTCCGGACTTCATCCTTTCAATCCTGGTGATGAGATCGTCAATATAGATTCGGCCTCTGGATTGCGCTACCCTGATCAGCATCATCTCCAGGGCGATCTGCTCGGATATCGCGTATTTAATCGTGTTCTCACCCGCGATCAATTCATCGAGAATAAAGAGCAGGCGGGGGGTGGTGAATTTACGCCCCAGTTCCGCCAGTTCTTTCGCCTCTTCAACGGGAATATCGGTTAATTTCTCATCCGACCCCGGGACGGATAGCACCAGGAGATCGCGAAAATGTCTGATCAGGGTTGAAAGAAACTGTTTCAGATCCCAGCCCTGATCTATAGTCTCACTCACCAACCGGATGATATTTGAGAGGTCCGCGGCCAGGATGGCATTTGAAAATTCAGCTACGACCATGGATGGTACCAGTCCCAGTAATGCCGCCACATCTTCCTGCCTGATCTTATCGTCGCAATAGACCAGTAACTGATCAAGGATTGACTCGGCATCGCGCATCCCGCCTTCAGCCACCGCGGCAATAGTGCGGAGGGCTTTATCTTCATAGTCTACGTTCTCTTTCTTCAATATCTTCCCGAGATGATCCCGTATCAAGTGAGGGGGTATCTTTCTCAGGTCGAATCGCTGACATCGGGATATAATGGTATCGGGTATCTTGTGAGGTTCAGTGGTGGCGAAGAAGAACTTTACATGGGGTGGGGGCTCTTCCAGGGTTTTCAGCAGAGCGTTGAAGGCGCTTTTGGAGAGCATATGCACTTCATCGATAATATATATCTTATTCCTACCCCGGCTCGGTGCGTATTTAACGTTCTCCCGCAGTTCGCGGATATCCTCCACGCTGGTATTGGATGCCCCATCGATCTCCATCACATCAAGGCTGTTTCCGGCGATTATCTCGAGGCAGGAGTCACATTTATCGCAGGGGTGCGGTGTCGGCTGCTCGGAGGAGAGGCAGTTCAGACCCTTGGCGAGAATTCGGGCCAGAGTGGTCTTCCCGATTCCACGCGGGCCTATGAAGAGGTAGGCGTGACCAATCCGGTTTTTGGTGATGGCATTGATCAGAGTGGTGGTAATATGATTCTGACCTATTACCTCATCAAACTGCTGCGGCCGCCATCTCCGTGCTATTGCTTGATACATAATTAATTTATTCCTCCGGAATAAATTAGTCTTGAAAAAAGACTATCGTAATTGGATTTAGTAGAGACCATAAGAAATACTGTCGGTTATAGTTGTCTCTTTTTGAGTGTTGGCCTTGGGAATAATGATAAAACAAACATATATCCACAGAACAATATTCAAAACTATTTTATTTCAAAGAAATAAAATACCACGCACCCTCTCTCGAAGTTCCTGATCTCAGCATCCCCGCCGATCGGCTCGGCTCGAGTTATTCCGCGCCCCGTAAGAGGCTTGCTTACCGCTGCTTCCTTCCGGACCTGACGGAGTTTGCGAGTATTACGTGCGCGGGACCCGAGCTTCAACGCTCCTCTAAACGGTTCAGCTTGAATCAGGGTGACCCCTCAATCGGGAATTCGGCCCTGCTGAGCGGTTTGCAGGTCATCCACCGACGAATCGATGGAATCAGGGCACCGCTAGTTCCCCGCTTAGCGTGGTATTTTATTTCTTCGAAATAAAATAGGTTTGAATTACGTTCTGCTATTCTAATAAAAATTTGACAGCTAAATATTTAGTTGATGTTGTAGGTTGATCTATTTTCTTTTAACATCCATTTTATCTTTTCGGCTTTCTTTTGGCCTATCCCGGGTATATTCTTCAGTTCATCTGTTGAGGCTTCAAATATTTTATTCAGGGAACCGAAGTTATTCAATAATTCGTTGGCCAGGTGGGGGCCGATCATCGGCATTGATTCCAGGATATTTTTCTTCTGTAACTCTCCGTTACTTGATTTTTTCTTCCAGTATGTTTTTTGCTTGAATGTTTCGGCTCTTTTGGTTATCTGAGCATGAATCAAGCCTATGATGGAAGCTGTATGCCGGGGGCAGTCACAGTATAGTATTGGGAGCTTCCAGGAGACGGCAAGGGATATTATTGCTCCCTCGACAGCTCGTTGATTAATTCCGGATGAGAGACCGGGATTTAATCCTTCTATAATAAATAATTGATTATTTCCAAATCTTTTAAGCTTTGCCGCCTGTCCGAACAATCTGCCGTCGATGATTGATCTGATGAAATCTTTCGTTGTTTTTCTTTCAATGAAGACGCGATTGTCTACCACATAATCTCCGGCCGGCAGAGTTTTGACCAAAATTTCGAATCCATCTGCTTCTAATGCTTCTACAACCCCTGAATTAATCTCTCTATGATCAACCCAGATCATTATTATTATTTTTCCTCCAGAAAAATAATAGTTTTGAAACAAGACCGATGCCAAATATTGATCGTAACAATCAAAGTTATCTCCACATTATTATTTTTCCACGGAAAATAATAGTCTTGAAAATAAATCAACAGTCAACTATTGAGACACCCTTGCTATTAATCTAACCAACCAAAGTATTCTCCACATTCAAAACTATTTTTTTGCAAAGCAAAAAAATACAACGGAGAGGCAGGGATTCGAACCCTGGGTACCCTTTTGAAGTACATCCGCTTTCCAGGCGGACCGATTCAGCCACTCTCGCACCTCTCCAATTAAATTTTTCTTTGAAAAATTTAAGTTTGAAAACTATCCGGATATGTTTTGGATACTCTACGTATTTATATCTGCTTACTATATATTATATCTCCGAGGATGAGTCATTATATTTTCCCAGATATGATTGGATTATCTCCCCGGCTGATACCGCATCTCTCTCCAGGACCATCAGGTCTCCCCAGTAGCCCCGGGCGGCTTTCATGATGCCGTTCATCCAGGGGATCTGCTCAGATTTTAATTCAGATAGAATCCCCTCATCCTCCAGCACTTTCATCAGGAGGATACCCTGTGCCTCGTCGTCCAATTTCCACGCGCTTACGAGTTCATTTTTAGCCATATTATTTTTCTCCGGAAAAACGAGAGTCTTGAACCAAGCTCGACACCCGATATTAACTACTTAATATCTTCTAAAGATAATCGGTATCAATAGAATGTTCAGAACTATTTTTTACGCAGTAAAAAATATTGTATATCACCCCAGAGAGAAGTCCGTCAAGAAATTCCGTGGCCGGGGAGAAGTTTTACTTGTTATATCTAATGGTATGTTATATATAACATATAAATAATATAGATAGGTTAGATTGCGATAATTCAACTATCCATTTTCAAGATCAACTGCTATCCTAACAATCACTGATAGAAGGAGGAGACATTATGAAGATTGAGACATTGTGCCTGCACGCGGGACAGGAACCTGATCCTACCACCATGTCCCGGGGGGTACCGGTTTACCGGACCACATCGTACAACTTTCGGGATACCAAACACGCGGCTGACCTCTTCAGTTTGAAGGAGTTGGGTAATATCTACAGCCGGATCATGAATCCGACCTGCGATGTGCTTGAGAAACGACTGGCCGCCCTGGAAGGCGGCGGGGCAGCCCTGGCTCTGGCATCGGGGACCAGCGCCATATTTTATTCTATTATCAATATCTGTCAGTCCGGCGATGAGGTGGTCTCGGCCAATAATCTCTATGGGGGTACCTATACCCAGTTTGACTCTATCCTCCCCCGGTTCGGGATCAAGACCAATTTTGTCGATCCGGGGGATCCCGAGAATTTTGCTGCCGCTATTACTTCAAATACCAGGCTGCTCTACTGCGAGTCGATCGGTAATCCCGGTCTGGATGTCTGCGATCTATCCGCGATCGCGGCGATCGCGCATGAACATAATCTTCCCCTGATTGTTGACAACACTTTCGCTACCCCGTATCTCCTCCGTCCCATGGAGCATGGGGCTGATATCGTGGTCCACTCCCTGACCAAGTGGCTGGGAGGGCATGGCGCCGGCATCGGGGGAGTTGTGGTGGACTCCGGGCGCTTCGATTGGAAGAAGGGTAATTTTCCTCTGCTGACTGAGCCGGATCCGGGTTATCACGGCTTGCGTTACGCTTATGATCTGGGAGACCTCAACCCCCTGGCCTTTATTCTCAGGATGCGGCTGGTTCCGCTCCGGAATCTGGGGGCCTGCCTCTCCCCGGATAATGCCTGGATATTCCTTCAGGGGATAGAGACCCTTCCGATCCGGATGGAACGGCATAGCGAAAATGCACTGGCTGTGGCCCGGCACCTCAAGGATCATTCTTCGGTTGAATGGGTCCGTTATCCCGGGCTTGAGGACGATCCTACTTATCCGGTCGCGAGCCGGTATTTAACCAACGGCTCCGGCGGAATGGTCATCTTCGGTATTCGGGGGGGACTGGAGGCGGGGGTATCCTTTATCGACCATCTCCAGCTCTTCTCGCACCTGGCCAATGTGGGTGACGCCAAGTCACTGGCCATTCATCCGGCCAGTACCACTCATTCCCAGATGAATGAGGAGCAGCAGCGTGCCGGGGGCATCACCCCCGAGTTGATCCGACTCTCGATCGGGCTGGAGAATATTGATGATATACTGGAGGATATCGACCAGGCTCTCTCTTCTTCGAAATAATATTTTACCACGAAGGACACGAAGATCACGAAGGATATTTGGGGAATGGGGAGTGGGTGACGGTTAATAACCCATTCTCTATTCTCCAATCCCTATTCCCTATCTGTGTCCTTCGTGGTTTAATATCAGTGTTGGTTAGATGATTGATTTAAAAAATAGGGCACCACGGTGAAAGAGGTTAAAACAGAGTTTCTTAGTTTGGGAGACGCATTTTCCCTCCAGAACGCCCCGGAATTCGGCCAGGTCACTCTGGCTTATGAGACCTATGGAAAACTCTCACCCTCGGGTGATAACGCCATCCTTCTCTTTCACGCTCTCTCGGGGAGCCAGCACGCGGCCGGCAGTAACCGGTCGGTCCAGGGTGTCGGATCACTCTGGAATGATGAGTGCCACACCGGCTGGTGGAACGGGTTTGTCGGCCCCGGAAAAGCGCTTGATACCCGCCGGTTCTTCATCATCTGTGCTAATTACATCGGGGGATGCTATGGCTCAACCGGTCCCGGTTCGCTGAATCCCGATACAAAAAGACCGTATGGCGGTTCATTCCCCTGGATTACCGCTAACGATATCGTTGATTCACAGATCTGTCTCCTGGATCACCTGGGGATCAAGAAGCTTCACGCGGTTGTCGGCAGTTCCCTCGGAGGTATGCTGGCATTAAACCTCTCCGTCCGCTACCCGGACCGGGTCAGGATAGTGATCCCGATCGCGGCCGGGAGTTCGGTTACCATCCTCCAGCGGATCCATAATTTCGAGCAGATCTGCGCGATCGAGAAAGATCCGAACTTTAAGGGGGGGGATTATTACGACGGGCCGCTCCCCGTAAAGGGCCTCTCTCTGGCCCGGATGATATCTCATAAGACATTTGTCTCCCTCTGGACTTTAGCCCGGCGGGCCCGAAGAGAGATGGTTGATTCTCCCGGAGGACCTAACGGTTATCGGCTCACCCACCCGGTGGAGTCGTATATGCTCCATCAGGCCCGGAAGTTCGTCAAGCGATTCGATGCCAACACCTACCTCAGGATCATGGACCTCTGGCAGAACTTCAACCTGGTTAAAGACGCTAAGGCCCGAAATCTCTCCACCCTCTTCAACCGGTGCCGGCAGCAGCATTTTCTGGTCTTCAGCATAGACTCCGATGTCTGCTTTTACCCGGAAGAGCAGGAAGATCTGGTGCGGGCCCTGGAGAAGTCCCGGGCCCCCTGCCAGCATATCACGGTCCATTCGGAGAAGGGCCATGATGCCTTTTTGCTGGAGCCGGGTCTCTTCACTCCGCATCTGGTGTATACGCTGCAGGGGAGATGGTAATGGATAGTTGGTGGGGAGTGGGCAGTGGGCAGTGGCCCTGTAGCCGCGGTCGCTGACCGCGGATCCGGGTGAAAAGAACCCCAACGGGGTTCAACATGTAAGCCCAGGGAGAATCCCTGGGTTCAAGGGGAGAATCCCTGGGTTCCAGGGGTGAAACCCCGGGTTCAAAGAATCCCCCCCATAAACCAGATGAACCCCAACGGGGTTCAACATCAACCCGGGATTGAGATGTGGCACCCCGTTGGGGTGCGAGATCGGAAGAGCACACGTCTGAACTCCAGTCACACTGATATATCTCGTATGCCGTCTTCTGCTTGAAAAAAAAAAACACTGATATAAATCGTATGCCGACTTCTGCTGGAAAATTATTACACCATCACACCACTGCCCTCACCTCCCCACTCCTCC
>CAKZYZ010000415.1 GCA_937885075.1 uncultured bacterium
GGATGGGCAGTAAAGTGGAGTGGGGGGGGAGGGGGGGGGTGGTGGGGGGTGTGTTTTTTTTTTCAAGCAGAAGACGGCATACGAGATATATCAGTGTGACTGGAGTTCAGACGTGTGCTCTTCCGATCTCAATTGGCTCAGTAAATACGCCATAGCCCGGGGCAAACCCCTGAATATGCCCATCGTGATGGAGCAGAGGATCTGGTTCAATCCGGAACTTCGGAGCCGAAATTTTCTGGTTCCCGGTTTGATCGCCGTTATCATGACCCTTATCGGAGGTCTTCTCACCGCCATGGTAGTGGCAAGGGAATGGGAACGGGGTACTATGGAAGCTCTTATGGTAACTCCTGTCTCAGTGAGGGAGATCCTGCTGGGAAAACTTATCCCCTATTTTTTCCTCGGTATGGGTGGGATGAGCCTGTCCGTGGGGATGGCGGTCTGGCTGTTTCAGGTTCCTCTGCAAGGTTCCCTCTGGGTACTTTTCGGGACCTCAGCCCTTTTTCTCCTCGCCGCCCTGGGCATGGGCCTATTAATATCCACCCTGGCTAAAAATCAATTTGTCGCCGGGCAGGTAGCCATCATTACAACATTTCTCCCGGCCTTTCTTCTCTCCGGTTTTATTTTTGATATCGGAAGTATGCCCTCCCCGATCCAGTGGATCACCCATCTTATTGCCGCCCGGTACTTTGTGGCCATCCTGCAGACCGTCTTTCTGGCAGGCAATATCTGGCCGGTCATCATCGTCAACTCTCTGGCCCTGCTGTTTATGGCGATTATCTTCTTCGCCCTGGTCAGACGGAATACTCGAAAACGACTGAACTAGGAGATTCTCATGGTTCGTAGAATTGTCGCTTTAATGATCAAAGAGTTTCTGGCTCTGCTCAAGGATAAACAGAGTCGGGTGGTACTCATCGCTCCCCCTCTCATCCAGCTCCTGGTTTTCGGCTACGCCGCCACATATGATCTGAGCCATATTTCTTATGCCGTCTATAATGAAGATACCGGGGCGGCTTCACAAAATTTTCTGGCCGGCCTGGAGGGTTCCCCCACCTTCAATCTGGCCGCGCGGGTGACCGGTGACAGCCAGATTGCCCCCCTCCTCGACACCAAAAAGGTACTCCTGACCCTCCATCTGAATTCTGATTTTTCCCGTAATCTCCTTCGGGGACGACCCGCTCAGCTTCAGGTTATTATAGACGGGCGAGATTCCAACACGGCCATGCTGGCCCTGGGATACATCCGTAATATTGTAACCCGGTTTAATCAGGACTGGGCCGCGTCCCGGGGTGATCCTCCTCCCCCGGCTCTTCTCAAAATACGCTACTGGTTCAACCCCAACCTGGAAAGCCGCTGGTTCATTGTTCCCGGGATCGTAGGTATCCTTACCCTGGTGGTTACCATGCTGGTTACGGCGCTGTCCATTTCAAGGGAACGGGAAGCGGGAACCTTTGATCAGCTCCTGGTAACCCCCCTCCGCCCGGCCGAGATTCTGCTGGGCAAGGCCTTACCCGGATTTATCATAGGATTTGTAGAGGCAACTTTCATCATTCTCGTGGCCATATTCTGGTTTCACCTTCCCCTGCGAGGAAGCCTTCTGGCCTTATATGCGGGGATTTTCTTCTTTCTTCTCTCCGCCATCGGGGTGGGTCTGATGATCTCCTCCATCGCGGTTACCCAGCAGCAGGGGCTTCTGGGGGCATTCCTTTTTCTCGTACCCTCCATTATTCTTTCGGGTTTCGCCACCCCCCTCGCCAATATGCCCGAGATAGTTCAGAAGCTGACCCTGCTCAACCCCCTGCGTTACTTTATGGTGATTCTGAGGACCGTATTTCTGGAGGGGGCCTCGGCGGGCTTATTAATACCCCAATACTGGCCTATGGCCGTCATCGGCCTGGTGACCTTAGCCACTGCCGGGTGGCTTTTCCGCCATCGCCTCCATTGAGAAACTTGCTCTACCCCGCCGGCGGAAGGGCGAGGAGGAAGATATCACTTCTTTCAACTTTCTCCGTGACGAGAAGACGATTAACGCGGTAATCAGAAGTTCGGAGGTCAGGGGAGAGGCATCAAAGAAAATCCCGAGTCGGGTTAAGAAAATACACACATCAATTCCCTGATTGATGCTTCAGAATCAGGTCCGAAATAATCCGGGATTATTTATACCTGATTCCAGACCCGTTCGTGAAAATAATAAAGAGCCATCTTTACTATCACCTCAACCAGACCGACGGTAGCCGCTACCAACACCTTACCCGTAAAAATATATACAATAATCATGGTGGTGAATGACGCTACTATCCGCCAGGAGATAGTTTTAATTAGAGACCTTGCTTTAGTTCCTTGGGCAGGTATAGAAATCATTATTAAAGATATCCCAATCTTTTCAGTTTCTCTTTGATAATTGCCAGCTCTTCCTGATTCCATATTTCATCACTTCTCCCGGAAAGATTTTTCGTGGAAGCGATATCCCGCAGGACATAGACCACAAAATCGGTCACGGAATCAAAACCCGAGTCATCGATCAGAGTCTTGAGATTATTGTAAAGATTTCGGGGGATCTTAATTGTCGCTTTATCATTCTTAGCCATTGCCGCACTCCTATTGCACTCCTATAAGAGCCTAATGTAGCAAAGCCCCCGATAGCGGTCAAGAAGATAATGAGTAGTTCCGGGGACAGAGGTTATATCGTGCGTTGTTCATGAGTAAGTAATAGAAGCGGCGCGAAAAAGTAAAAAAAATTGCTTGACTCCGGATCGCCCTGATCTATTATTCTTGGCTTCATAATTTCTCAACTACAACCAACTGAATTTTTTCAAGAGGTAATGGAGATGATAACAAAGATTAAATTATTCTTTTTAATGAGTCTTATTACGGTCGTATCGTTCCCCGGTTCACCCTTTGCCCGGACCATGAGCCTGGATTACTCCACCTATCTGGGGGGAAGCGGTGAGGATCAGGCCCACGGAATCGCGGTGGCGGACGGCAGGGCCTATCTTACCGGATACACCACTTCGAACAATTTCCCCACGACCCATCCTTACCAGGCCGGTCTGGGCGGACAGTATGACGCCTTTGTCAGCAGTATCGACCCCAACGGTTCCACCCTCTTCTACTCAACCTACCTCGGGGGCTCTCTGCCGGATAAAGGACTGGGAATCATCCTGAATCAGGAAGGGAATCCCTCGGTAACCGGATGGACCGGGTCAGCCGATTTCCCCACGGCTAACTCCTATCAGTCATCCTCCGGCGGAGATCATGACGCCTTCATAAGCGCCTTCACCTCCGCCGGGTCAGCCCTGGCTTACTCAACCTATCTCGGCGGAACCGCGATGGATGATGGACATGGAATAAGCGTGAGCACGGATGGCGGAATATTTCTCACCGGACTGACCTATTCTTCCAACTTCCCCCGGGAGAACGCGTATCAGACCAGCCCGGGCGGGGATTATGATGCCTTCGTCAGCCGGATGGATTTCATGATCACCCCGACCCCGGCCCTGACTCCGACGGTTATCCCCACTCCAAGTTTGATCCCCACACCCAGCGTGATCCCCACTCCCAGCCCGGTTCCGACAAATACCCCATCACCTACCGTAACCCCCACGGTTACACCCCCTCCCAGCTCAACTCCGACTCCGAGCGTTACGCCCACACCCAGTCTTACTCCCACTCCCAGCCCTACGCCGACGGCGATCCCGACCCCTACGATTCCGGCACTCCTATCTCCGCCCTGGCTCACCGACTACAACGGGGACGGCACCTCCGATATCGCGATCTTCCGGGCCGGCTCGGGGCTCTGGGCGGTGCGGGGTATTACCCGGGTCTATTTCGGAGGAGAGCACGACACAGCGGTCCCCGGCGATTACAGTGGTGATGGGACTACCACGATCGGGATCTACCGGCAATCATCCGGCCTCTGGGCGGTGCGGGGTATTACCCGGATTTATTTCGGAGGAGGGAGTGATCTTCCGGAGCCGGGGGATTACAACGGCGATCTGATCGATGATATTGGAATTTACCGACCCGCCTCCGGCCTCTGGGCCATCCGGGGTATTACCCGGGTTTACTTTGGGGGACGGTCGGACACCCCGATTCCGGGGTACTATATCGGTGATGCCACTAAATCAATCGGGATCTTCCGGGGATCTTCCGGGCTCTGGGCCATCCGGGGGATCAGCCGGCTCTACTTCGGTTCCACCGGAGATGCAACCGTGCCGGGGGACTATGACGGTGATTGGGCATGGGATTACGGGATTTTCCGGAAGAGCTCCGGGTTGTGGGCGATCCGGGGGGTAACCAGGAGCTATTTTGGAGCCCTTTCCGATTTACCCGTTCCGGCCGATTATGACGGATCCGGCGCGGACGATATCGGGATCTTCCGGGGAAGTTCAGGATTGTGGGCGATTCGAGGGGTTTCAAGGGTGTACTTTGGGGGTACAGACGATATTCCGGTCACGAGGTAGGGAGTAATTCTGAATGTCCAATATCCAACTTCCAACTTCCAATTTCCAAATACAAAAAGCGAATAACGAACCGCAGAACATCGAATATCGAATGTCGAAGTAAAAGAAATAGTATGGAGTTGCAGGGATGAGCAGGGAAAAAATGGGCGATGGCTCTAACTGGCCACCTGATACCCTGATCTCCTGTTTCTCTTATTACCTGATCACTGCTTACTGATTACCGCCTTCCCCCCGATTACTGTCTCTAAAACCTCGCTCAGTTCCGATATCCGGTAAGGCTTGGCCAGGGCTCCGTCGAAACCGAACTTTTTGAATTTCGACATAATCGGGTCGGTGGAGTATCCGCTGGAGGCGATAATTTTAGCCTGGCGGTCGATCGCGCGGATTTTTTTCGCCACCTCTTTTCCTCCCATCCCTCCGGGCATGGTCAGATCGAGAATGACGGCATCATAGGGACAGCCTTTCTTCAATGCGGTCTCATAAAGAGCTATTCCTCTCTTTCCTCCGTCGGCCAGATCCGGTCGATAGCCGATATGCCGCACATATCTTCCAGCTACGTCTCTAACCACCTCTTCATCATCAATGATCAAAATCTTACCGGTTCGAGGAGTAAATTCTCTCTTTCTGGATTTTCCTTTTTTCCTGACCGGCCCGGGGGAAGCAGGGAGATAGATTGAAAAGGTTGTTCCCTGGTGCAATTGGGAGTCGACGGTGATCAATCCATCGTGGTTCTTCACGATGGAATAGGCCGAGGTCAAACCCAGGCCGCTCCCTTTCTGCTTGGTGGTAAAGAAAGGATCGAATACCTTGGCGAGGTGTTCCTCCTTGATACCAATCCCGTGATCGCTCACCGATAACTTCACATACTTTCCTTTTTTAAGGGGAAGAGGGGCCGGATCTCCAACAGTAACGTTCTCCACTGCTACTGTAATGGCCCCACCTTCAGGCATCGCCTGGGCAGCGTTGATGATTAAATTATCGATTACCTGGCTTATCTGACCTATATCAGCCGCCACCGGCCAGATCTTATCCGGCATTACGAGTTTGTAGGTAACGTTAGATCCGCTTAAGGCGAAATCAACCACTTCCGTTAAAAAATCATCGACCGAGGCGGTTATCTTAACCGGGATTCCACCCCGAGCAAAAGTCAGGAGCTGCTGGGTCAGATGCTTAGCCCGCAGAGCTGCTTTCTCCGCGTCTCTCAGGCGATCTACTGCTCTCTCCTCCGGTCCCATCTCCATCCGGGCCAGGGAGATATTGCCCAGAATACCGGTCAGAATATTGTTGAAGTCGTGAGCGATGCCCCCGGCCATAATCCCCAGAGATTCCAGTTTACTGGCTTTGAAAAGTTCTTCCTCCATCCGACTACGTTCAGTTATGTCGATCCCGATGCCAAAGAAAAAGTCAAACTCTCCATCCTCTTTGAACATGGGCATATTGTGCCACTCCACCAGCCGCTCACGGCCATCCCTGGTTAGCACGGAATTATGATCCATTGATGGTTGATGTAATTTCACCATCTTCTTAAAAACTATGGCAATTCGATCACGATCCCGCTCCGGCACAAAAGTCTCCAGGTAATTCATTCCAACAACCTCGTCCTTCGCGTATCCGAGGGTTGTGAGCATCATTTCGTTCATCATCAGCGTCCGTCCTTCCGCGCTTATGGCCACAAAAAATGTCGGAGAGGCCTGGAGCAGACTTCTGTTGAAGTCCCTTTCTTTGCGCAATCTCTCTTCCGCCAGTTGGCGGTCGAATATTTCTTGCCGGGACTTCTGGTAGGCGAGGCATCCTTCCAGGGAAACGGCGAATTTGGAGATTACTTTGCTCAGCTGGCTGAGTTCTTTCTTTCTGAACCTCTCTTTACGGATGGTGGAGAAAAGTTTCACTACCCCGATGTCATTCAGGGAGAAGAGGGCGAAGGTTCCCTGTTTAATTCTCTTTTCAGTGACAACTTTTTTATAGGCAGGCTCCGGGGAACTCAGAGAAATATATTTCTTTCTTCGGAGGGAGTGGAAGAGGGGGTGGTTAAGAGGAAGCGTATTCTCTCTTATGCGAGAGTCGGGGTGAGCATAAACCAGAGAAGCGCCTTTGTCACTCTCTACCTCGGGGAGATATTTATTTTTTATCCAGACTGCCGCGAAGGCCAGATCCTTCCGCGCCATCAGCGCTTTTATAAATCCGTCACAGTTGGCTTTCAGATCCAGAGAACGGCCGATAGAGAGAGCAAGTTCATAAAGGAGTGAGATGTCGTTGATGGTCTTCCCAAAATCATGATTATCAGCCATGGAAGGCACCTATCACAATAGTTTTATTAAATAATTCAAGATAAGATTCACCTTTAGATCCTATTTCACCTATTGATAATATACCATAGAGGATAGATGGCTGGACAATACTTTGTACTGTTTTTAATTCCTGCCGAAACGCGTCCCCCAGGAAGAGGCTCCGAGAGACACAGTCCGCGACCAGGCAGAAAGTGATTTCTTTTTTTCTCCGCTTCATACTCTCCCGCGCGGCTTGCCCGGCAGCCCGGAGCAGGGAATTTTCATCCCCCTGTAATATATATAGCGCGGTGTTTTCCGGGACTTCACCCACACAGATGAGTTCTCCTTTGCTATTGACCGCGATCGGATCGCGCACCACATCTTCACTGCCCTTCTTGTATATTCCAAATGGATATCTCATGCTGAACCGGTAAAAATTGCGGGGGGTTATCTTTTTTTTGCAGTCGGTCTCTATGCTGGCGCAATATACCTCAAGCGCCGGCGCCCAGTTTAATTCACTTATGATATGGTTGTGCGTATCGGTCGCGATAATCGGTCCGGTCAGTCTTTCCCAGCCATGTCGAACTCCCAGGGTACTTTCCAGCGCGGTAAAGATAACCAGGGCGGCGTTCCGAAATTCTCCTTCCGGGGTAAAGATAGAGGGTCGGGCTTTGGAATTAAGGGAACCCGCCCCCCCTCCGAAATACCTGAAGGAATCCCCTAAACGGTTAAAAATTTCGGAAAGAAATAAGGAGATCCGGGGAGCCCAGCCATCCACCAGGATAATCGCCGTGTACTTCTTACGGTGATTCAGGTTTATCTTCCGCCCGAAATCGGGCAGGACAAACTTATGGGTATCCAGCCCCCTGATCAGGAAAGGGTTTTCCAGAGCCGGCAGGATAATGACTACCGCCCCCCGCTCATAACTTTTATCCCCGTAGATGATTCCGGGAAAGACTCCCCCGCAGAAGTTAATATGCCTCTTATTGAGTCCTCGGATCAGGCCGGGAATCTCCGCCCGGCTCTGCTCCGCCAGAAAAATCAAAAGCAATGACTGCGCTGGAATCCCCTCCGGTCCGATCGCCTCTATTATGGAATCCGCATTTGGATCTTCAAGGTACATCCCGGCTCTCCTGGATTTCATTTCACAATTTTTTTATCTAAGAAATC
>CAKZYZ010000416.1 GCA_937885075.1 uncultured bacterium
AGATAACGCATTACAAAGGAACTGAATACCATTCGGGGATTGGGCTTACTCAGGGCGGAATCAAGAATTGACCTGATCAATTTATCATCCGCGGCCTCCGGCCTTATCTCTGAGGTTCCGTCGGTCTGATATAACGGGGCCAGGAGGTCGAAGGTTACCGCGCAGTCATACTTATCCGCCAGGGCGTAAATATCCGGCAGGCCGGGTTCGGTCAGGCGGGTGGCGGTACAGAGTAGCTGTACCGGTGTCCCGGTCTTTCTTCCCACTTCGATCGCGTGGACCGCCTTGTCCCAGGAACCTTCCCCGCGGAACGCGTCGTGGGTCTCCCGACTGCCATCCATACTTATGGTCAATTGATCGAGATCTTTTATCAATCCGGGATGACGGTCAATCAAGGCGCCGTTGCTGGTAAGCGAGACCTCAATCCGATTGCTCCGGGCCCGGAGAACTATCTGATGAATATCATCCCGGAGGAGCGGCTCACCTCCGGTCAGGGTTACCCGCTTGGTTCCCAACCTCCCCAGACCGTCCAGGACCGCGAAAAGCTGGTCGGTTGAAGGAGGAGGAAGATTACGGATGGGATAATCGCCAAAGCAGTATTTACAGTGCAGATTGCAGCGGTCGATAACCCGGATATGCATCTGGAGCGGTATCCGGCTTCCATTTATTTTGGCCCGGAGAAATTTGAAACCGGTTTTTATAGTATGAAAAAATTCATTCATATTTTTTTTGCTCCGCAAAAAAATCGGTTTTTTGTTCTGAAACTCCCATTAAACAGCCCTGTATAATTTCTTCCTCACAATTTGCCGTGTTCTCATCGGACATTGTAGCCACGGTCGTTGACCGCGATTCCTGTCATCCGCGGTCAACGACCGCGGCTACAGCACCCAACTACGAGCACGGGGCAACTGATTCCCCTGAAAGCTTATTCTAACTCCACTTCTGTTTCTATCTTTTTTGATTTCCCGAATATCATCATGGCAAGAATGATAAATGCCCCGGCAACCGTTCCCCATCTCCCCAGTTTCCATGATTCAGGGACAAATGTCATTATAACTTTATGGATTCCCTTGTCCAACCATATACCCCGCTGAAGGTAATTTACCCGGAGAAGTTCGGCCGGTTGCCCGTCAACCTTCACCGACCAATCCGGATGGTAGACATCGGTCATAACCAGCATGGAGGGGATGGTGATGTCAACAGTAAGCTCAACCCGGTTGGGATTGCTAAGTTCAAGTCCAGTGATCGGGTTGGCGGACTGTAATTCATTGAAGTGGTTGATGGAGCCGGGATTATGTTTAAAAGAAGAGTAGGCGGTAAGCGGGGAAGGGACGGTAAGCGGTAAGCGGTAAGCAGTAAGCGGTGACTGCGCACCCGTCGCGGCGGACTGCTTACTGCTAACTGCTAACTGCTTACCATCCTTTTCTGACTGCTTACCGCTTACCGCTAACTGCTTACCATTCATTTTTTCTTTATCACTGCTTACTGCTAACCGCTTACTATCCTTTCCCGACTGCTTACCGTCTTCAACAAACACCCCTCTCTTTAAATTCCCGTAAATTAATTCCTTCATTGCCTCATCTTCCGAACACTCGACCACCTGATCCTGAGTGAAAATCCGGGGAAGCGGGTCCGGAACTTTCACCACCACCGGATCATTGGCCAGTCTGGCCTCCGGACCATCCGTCTCCACTGCGGGGATGATTATATCTTCGATAGTTGGATTTTTTATCCCCGGTTTAACCTGTTCCGCCTCAACCATCGCCCGGTCCACACTCATATTGGCTAAAAATCGGGTATCCCACTTTTCAATCACCATCTCATAAACCAGGCCTCCGGGGCCGAGATACGGCAATATGCGGTTGAACCGGGGCAAGAGGGGCTTGCAATCATAACCGAATAAACTCAAGCCGCCGGTCAGCCAGGAAGAGTTAGCCAGACGGGAACGGTAGAAAGAGGTCCGGTATAACCGGGTGTTTTCATAAGGGTCTAACCTGTCTATCTTCGCCATCGGCGTATCACTAAATCGAGAATAATGCGTAATGAGAGGATCATCGTCAAACCAGTCGCGGTGCAGATAGAAAGTTAACCAGCCGAACAGAGTCAACTCAATCATAACACCAATAATCAGAATCCGGACCCGGTAACGCGCTTTCATCCAGATAAGCGCGAGTATCAAAAGGCAATATGCGAGATAAGGAACAACTCCCCGGAGTACTCCGCTTAATTCCCCGGTTACCACAGCTTGCATTATGCCGGGATCATATAACACCCGTCGCCACCTAAACGGCATGAAAACAGCTAATCCCACAGTTATTAATACCAGGGTTAGAAGAGACATAATCATTACCCGGTTGATTATCCGCGACCGGGGGATGGGGCGGGTTAGAATGGAAGCGGAAGCACCTGCCATTAATACCATTGAATAACATTCAAAATCACGCCACCGGTTCGCATAGGGAGAACGAAAAACGGGCAAAATCTGAAATAAGAATTTATAGACCGGCGTATGGCGCCCCAGGACAATGAATAACCCGAATATGACCCCAATCCCGGATAATATTATCCAGAATCGTTCCGGTGTACCGGATAAACGAATAGACGCAATAAGACCGGCCACGACCAGAAATATAAGCAGCATTCCTCCAAGGAGATTTGCCTGGTCAAAGAGAATATGTCTACCAACACCCCAACCATGTATCCCGGTCACACTCCCAAAGATATTTGGAACCAGGAGAGTAGCTAAATATCCGGGCTGCATACTGTTGGGTCCATCCGCGACCGACTTGAATGTTATAACGCCGGATGAATCAAGATTCTGAATACCTTCCAGTAAACCCAACCAAACCGGTGCCGCCAGAATCAATCCAAGAATAACCAGTAGACTCCCTCCGCCAACCAATCGGCGCAATCCAAGCCAGTCTCTCTCAAATAAATTTTTTATCGCCAAACATCCGAAGATGAAAGCTGTAAACGTCCCCATCCGTGCTAAATGGCCAGGGGCACCGCCCGATATCTGTAATGATAAAACTACGGCTCCTAATGCTACATAGCGGATCCCTCCTTTTCTGATAAAGAGAAGCAGTAAGAGCCAGATTAAAGGCAGCCAGCAGTTCAAAGGAACAATAGACGCGGCAAAAGCCAGATAATTCACCGATGGGCTCATAGTATAAGCCACGCTCAATACCACCGATCCGATCCGGTTCAGACGGAGTCCGAACCTCCCCAGGAGATAGGCGGATACAATCATAATGATGTAATGTAACAGCATCGGCACTTTGATCAGCAGATCTGCCGCCAGATCGAGAGATGAGAGATTAACCAGGAGAAGAAACGGGTAATCCGGCAGATAATATGGGCCGCCATCCATACGCTGGGGAATCGGCCAGGCGCCGCAGAAGGTATGCGGATCCCACCAGGGAAGAGAACCTTGCTGGAGGGATCGGGCATAGAGCATCTTGATGGGGAAGTGGTGGTAGATATAATCATCCCCCATAAGAGGAATCCAATTGAATATCGCCGGCAGCCAGAAGAGAATGATAAATCCCACCAGTACCAGAATTATGATGATGTCCTTCTTCATTTCAGAACATAGCACCTTCGGCGCAACCTCGTAGTGCAGGACTTCAGTCCTGCCCAACGAAGGCAGGACTGAAGTCCTGCACTACGAGTTTATTGAGATCCCGAAGCATGAACTTAGATTCGCAGTTATATAGAGGAGTTAGTTTTTATATTTCTCTGCGTTCTTCCCCGCCCCGAAGTTTAATCTGGGGGCGTCTCTGCGGTTCAATTATCTTATATTTAGTTTTCGGGTCTTTCATTGCGCTTTGCGGTAGCGCCAGAAATAGGAGATTGTCTCCCGGTAGGTCATCCTCTTCCAATTTTTAAACCAGAAGAAGAGGCCGACATAACGGATTAACTTCAATCTAATGGGGAGGTAAACCAGCCATCGAAAACTACGGTAAAACCAGGGGAATTTTACGAAAAAATAAAATAGATACTGGATATTCTCTATCACCCGTCTCTCCGGAATATCACAGGTGGAGTTGAGGAAATAATTTCCGGGGAGATCCTCCGCTTTCAGATCAGCCGGGATAACCCCGTGTTCAACGGAAATCTCATATATCCTGGTATCAGGAAAAGGCATCAGAAAACTGCTGAAGGGATGATCAATCCCCAGTTCATGATAGAACTCGACCGTCCGGAAAGCGTCCGCCGTGGTCTCGGTTGGAAAGACAAACATGCAGGGGGCATAGACTTCTATCCCTCTTGATTTGACCAACCCGATCTGACGTCTGAATTCATCATCGGTAAAAGCCCATTTATGATAGATTTCTTTCCGCTTCTCCTCATTCCCGGTCTCGATCCCGAACTCAACACTCGCGCATCCGGTCTCTTTCAGGAGATCGGCTATCTCATCATCGATTGTCTTCGGGCCGGCGGAACAGATAAAGGGAAGTCCGATCTCCTTTTTATACCGGGGGAGAAATTCCATCACCCATTCACGGTTATAGAGGAAGAGATCATCGATGAAAAACCCGGTCTCAGCGTTATTATAATACTGACGAAGTTTTTTTATCTCCCGGATGGAGAAGTCAACCGACTTGCGCCGCTGGACCGGCCCCAAACCTTTAAAGATCCGGTTCAAACTCGAGTTAACACAGAAAGAGCAGGGATAGGGGCACCCGCGGGAGAAGATATATTGAAGAAGTGTATCCCGGGCCAGTTCCGGATAGCGCCTGAAGTATATCTCCCGATCTTCCGGGTAGTCGTCCAGGTTGGTTATTAAGGGACGTAGTTCGTTCCGATATATTTTACCCTTCCAGCGGATGTGGAGGTTTTTTATTTCGGTAAGCGGTAAAGGACTTGTAAGCGGTAAGCGGTTAGCGGTAAGCGGTGGACTAGAAGAAGTAAGCGGTAAGCGGTGAGCGGTAAGCGGTGAACTAACGGTAAGCGGTAAGCGGTTAGCGGTAAGCGGTGAACTAACGGTAAGCGGTAAGCGGTAAGCGGTAAGCGGTAACTGCGCGCCCGTCGAGGCGTACTGCTTACTGCTCACCGCTAACTGCTTACTTTCTTCCCCTGACTGCTTGCCATCTTCTCCCGACTGCTCACTGCTTACTGCTAACTGCTTACCATCACTTGACGCCTGTAAGGCGTCAAGCAGCTCCACCACCGCTTCCTCCCCCTCCCCCACACAGATGGCATCAATCTCCGGGTGTTCATCCAGGAGCGCGTTATGAATACTCGGATGGATACCGCCTACTATGATAAATGCCTTCGGAACAGCGTGCTTAATTCGGGGCAAAGTCTCGATCATCCAGTTAACATCACTGGAACAGATCGTAATGCCCACTACATCCGGATTAGTCTCAATCAGAACTTTCTCGAAATGCTTTTCCGCGTTCTCAATTAATATATCCGCCTGATGCCCTGATCGTTCCACGGAGCCAACCATGGTGGAGATACCCGGCAGGGCAAAGATCTGGCGTTGAACAAAAGTAATTTTCATCTGGAGTTACCGGAACATTTCTTTATAATCTACCTGACTTAGAATAGATCAAATTAAAACAATGTATAATAGCGTATTTCTAATCTAATACCATGATTAATCCATTGATCCTGGCTCTGGGCGGGGCAAGTTTTCTCTTCGCATTCTTCATCCATGTACTATTCTGGCGTATCTTCCGTCCGGAGAAGCAGATATTCTGGCTTGCCACTATATTTCTTATGCTCCCAACCTTGATCTACGGAGCCATCTTTCTTATTAAAACTCCGGCAGATATGACCTCGCTAATTTCACCTTTTAACCTGATCTTGAGTCTGATCTGGCATTACGCGCTCTCGGCTGCTTATATTATGACCTATCCTCCCATCCAGACCGGGTGCCCCTCCCTGAACATTGTCCTGGCGGTCTTCAGGTCCGGGAGGGAGGGACTATCGGAGGGAGAGATTCGGAACATATTTTCAACCGATTCACTCTTATCCGGGAGAATCCGGGACTTAAAAAGTGATGGGTTGATTGATCTCAAAGAGGGGGCCTGGGGGTTAACTTTTCCCGGTCGGTTCCTCAGAACCTTTTTTTCGGTATATCGTCGTTTACTGGGACTCCCTGCTGGAGAAGGATAAGGTGCCGAGACTATATTTCCTACTTCTCGTATGCGCTTTAACGGTGGTGCCGTTTTTGATCCACCTCGCCCTGGTCAGACTGGGGGGCTGGTCCCGTGCCTCCGGAAACCGGCAGAAATGCGCGGTGGTCAGCAGCGGAATCGGGATACTGCCGGCCGCTCTCCTGTTCTATATCTGGTGCGGCTCAGTCGGAGGTGATCCATCCCAAGTAAAAATCTGGGCTGGTATCTATCTATTCCTGGTGTACATTCTGGCTTCCTACACTTACTTTCATCTCTTCAATATGAGCGAAACCGCACGGAGGGTCCGAATATTGATGGAGAGTTCCAGACGAGATGTAACCCGGGAAGATAGAATAACCAACAGTTATACCGGTGATAAACAGATAGAGATACGGATTGAACGGCTTCTATCCTTGAAGGAACTCCATAAAAATGGCAGCCGGTATGTAACAGGGAGGGGAATCCTCGTCTTCCCTGCCCGGGTAGTATCCTGGCTCCACCATTTCATCTTCCCGGACGAATAATAACTCCCATACTGATCAGACAGGTAACTACGGTAATCAGCAGGCCGATTACAAATTCGGTTGGACGGTAAAAAAGTCTGATCCCGGTAACTTCCCGATCAATCTGTACGGACAGAAGACCCCGATATTTCTCGACGGGATATGATTTACCGGTATTACTTTCCGCATGCCACCCTGGATAATAATTCTGATTAAGGACAAGCCTATCTTTTTCTCTCATCTTTACCTCAGCCGTAATCTTATTGGGCGTCCACTCTGACCGGATAATTTTGCTACTCCCCCCGGCAAAATACAGCTCGCCCTTATAGTCAATCGAGTCATAAGCCTGTGCGTTGCGGGGCAAGCCATAGTGGGAGAGGCAATCCGCGCTTGTGCCCCAATTATTCAGATAACTGTAATAATATGCTGACCCGGATGATATCGGATCCTGTTCGTCCTCCTCAACTAGGCCGGTATTATCATAATTCAGTGAAAAGGATATCTGTTTGAAATCGGTATGTGCCACCGTTTTCAGGGGTTGGATGGAGAAGGCATCCCTGAAAATAAGTGAATTAACGAAAATCATATGAATCGCGTTCAGGGCTATCAAACCCGTGAAACCGGCAAGTAATATCGGTCCCAGGCGGCGGTGCCCGGCTTTTATCCCGGAGGAGAAAAAACCAGCCATGATTTTTTTCCATACCAGAGTAATCCCAAACCCTGAAAATAATGCCAGCAGCATGAGGAAAACAAAACGCAATCTCTGGGCAACTCTCATGGAATGATATACCGGGAGGCGGCGCACCAATGCCCATAGTGATACCGGAAGTCTGTCACCAAAAATAAATAAACAGAATACTCCGAAGATTGCCAGAATTCTCCAATCCTTCCTTGCCAGATAGATCATTCCGATTATAGCAAGAACTGCGGTAAGTCCACCGACATACATCCCATTCTCATCCGGGCCGTATGATCCCCGGATGGCATCCAGGTTCCTCCAGATTGGTGAAAATAGCCCCTGATGCGGATACAATAGGGAGATGGTAAAGCTCTTCAAGGAGAATCCGGAATAATCAGATATCGTGCGGGGAACTGTTCGCATCAATGCCAGAAATGGTAGGATCTTGACCGCACCGAACAGACCGGCCAGTGTCCCGACAATAACTGACTTTGCCAGCATGGAAAAATTCCTCTTCCTGATGTACAAAAGGCCGTAAAGCAGAAGAAAGGAAATAATAATAACAAATATATATTCGCCCCCCTCCCCTATGACCAGAGCCAGAAAGAACCCGCTTCCGATCAAATACTTGTAATTCTCCCTACTCTTCAGATAGAAATAAAATATCAGCGGAAGGTAGGAAGTAGTCCAGAACTGGCTCATACCAGCTGTCAGGGTGATCGCAAAGAAGCTGCCGAGATTATAAGTGACGGCGGTCACAAGTGAAACGATCTGATTTAACCCATACCGGCGCGAGAGAGCATACATACCGATTAAACCAATAAAAGCATGCAGCAGGATTAAAATCCTTACCCCGGCGAGTTCACCGAAGATAAGAATTGGAATGAACAACGGAGTACATACACACGAATTTGCCTTGCCGATATAAGGAATACCACCGGTGATGTATGGGCACCAGAGAGGAAGCTGGTGGTATTTGATCAGGCAATCACGGGGAAACGCATGCATGAATATGTCATGGTCCCAATCACCGATACCCCAATTAGAGAAATTAGTAAACAGTGGCCAGGTATATCCGACTGCCAACAGAAAAAGGATACAAGCAATAACCGGAAGTTTAAAAATAATCTGCTGTTTTTGTTTCTCCATCAGATTAGCGTTCTTCAATAATAAATCTGTTATCCGTTCGTCCTTACTTTTGTCCTGAGAGCACTCCGGAGAACAAAATATGCGCCCTTTAGATCTACCTTCAACTGGGTGAGACTCCGAATACGCCATATATGTTTCAAGATTATCCGCGGCCGGAAATAAAATCTTCGGAAGGCTTTTTTCTGCCAGGCAAGAATCTCCGCGGCGGAGAGAGAGGGGAGATGATGAACCGGTGGGGTATAGACGCCGTATTGATCATAATCAAAGCTGTCAATCAGGCCGTCACGACGGAGTTCTTCAAATACTTCGCTCCCCGGAAAGGGTTTCAGGATAAGGAACTTGGCAAAACAGGGATCAAGCTCTATCGCAAAATCAATCGTCTCCTTGATCGTGTCCGCGGTATCACCCGGCAACCCTATTATGAAGAAACCCCAGGTATCAAACCCCATTGATTTCGCCAATTTAGCCGCCCGGCGGTATTGCTCCTTGGATATACCCTTCCTGATATATCTTAAAATCTCCTCATTCCCGGACTCCACCCCGAAACCGATTTCGGTGACACCGATAGACTTTAATGCCTCAAGAATTTCCCGGTTAATCATATCGGCACGGAGCCCGTTGGAGATCTGATATCTTATCGGATACTTTTTCCGGGCCAAAGCCCGGCAGAGGTCGAGGATCCTTTTCCGGTTCGTGGTAATCGAATCATCCAGAAAGTGGACTTCCCGAGCTCCATACTTATTAACCAGCAGATCTATTTCGGAGACAATATTTTCCACCGAACGGATATGGAATTTTCTTCCGAATATCTGCTTCGTACAACAGTAGGTACAGTTCCCCGGACAACCGCGGGATATTATTATCGGCAGAGCCGGAAGGGCCCGGGCATCTCCCGGAGAATAAATCTTGAGATTTTTTATCAGGTGAAACGAGGGGAAGGGGAAAACATCAAGGTCAGTCTCCAGTTCCCGGGGAGGGGTTCGGCAGATAGTATCTTTCTCTTTATAATAGATCCCCCGAACACTTTCCAGCCTCCCGGAGGAATCTTCCAGAACCTCCATCAGTTCGGCAACAGTATGCTCAGCTTCACCGATAGTTATTATATCAATCTCCGGTCGCCGGATCGTGTTCTCCGGATCAATTGTGGGATGGATTCCACCCATTATGGTAATAATGCCGGGATCTATCCTTTTCACAGTTCGGGCCAACTCAAAGCCGGGATTAATGGACGCGGTAACACAGGAGAAACCCACAACATCC
>CAKZYZ010000417.1 GCA_937885075.1 uncultured bacterium
GGAACCTTCTTCCCGCCATATTCCCATACCTATATCCCACTTAAATATGGCGTTGATCCCTTATTTACTCCACAACCCCAACCCCACGCCCCCTCAATCCACATAATTCTTCTTGCTCGCCTATATCACTTCCTTTACAATACCCATAGTGGATAATTTTGAATTTAACGCGCAAGGTGAACGCGGCTCAGTCCAACAGGTTTTATCCATCATGCTTCGCACGATGGGATAAAACACTATTCGTTAAAGATATGAAAAGATCATTCGTGACATCTTTGTTACTCCTCAGCCTGACTGCTGTAGCGTTGGCCAATGAACCACTGTGGACGGACGAGCAACGTCTCGCCAAGCGTGACGTTGTTTGCGTAGCCACCGTAGTGTCGACCCAACGAGTATCCAAGATCGATCAGCATAACGATCTTTTCGTTGCGGTTCTCAAAGTGGACGGGATGAAGAAGGGAAAGAAGACCTCCGTCGGCTCAACGTTTCGCGTATACTACGAGTTCTCCCCCACGGGAAAGAACATCAGATGTCCGAAATATGCGGAATTGAAGAAAGATGACAAGGGAACGTTCTACCTTCGATTGATAACAGATAGTATTCGGAAACATCTTGGCCTTAAGAAGACAGAACCTAATGATCTCTTCCTCGAAATGGGATCTGACGTAAAGACGAAAGAGAAAGACACCGAACAATCGGATGGAGAAGCGACTTCGAAACCCGCGCGAAGCGCGGCTTCCGAAGCGTCTCATCCGTGACGTTCGCTCTTAAAGAAATAAATTGATTATTTATCATTTTACCGCTATTTTTATGGTGTGATGAAAAATAGGAATGTGCAATATAATTTTGAATGGGATCCAGAGAAAGCAAAGAATAATCTGCAGAAGCATGGAGTTAGTTTTGAACATGCTTTATCTGTCTTTCGAGATCCGAACGCTCTATCCATTTATGATTCAGATCACAGCGAGGGAATGGAAGATCGGTGGATAACACTCGGATTTGCGACCACCGGGGGACTTCTTGTGGTTCATCATACATTTTTATCAATCGATAATTATTCAATCAGAATTCGGATTTTTTCATCTCGTAAAGCAACAAAACATGAAAAAATACAATACTCGGAGTAAAGCCATGAAAAAAGAATACGATTTTTCAAGGGGTGAGCGAGGTAAATTTTTCCGGCAAGATGCTATATTCAGACTACCGGTATACCTTAATGAGGAGGTTCTTATATTTGTTGAGCAGATCGCGGAAAAAAGACATCGTGATGTATCGGATGTAGTAAACGATCTTCTTCTGTCAGATATGCGCTTGGCCGATTCGATGAAGTAAAGAGCGAACCAGTCGCTCAAGCAGACCGGAATGGCTGATGCTACTATCGAACGTTTTCGTTTAACCGGCGTTTTCCGGGGTAGCATGGTTTCTTGATCATCCCCTTCCGGCAGCTTAGCTCTACGTTAGAGGCCTTATTTGTTCCATATAAATATATGTATTTTTATATTGCCACAATTCATTACTTTCTGGTATATTAAGATCATGAGAAAAACCCGATTTGAATGGGACGAAACAAAAAACAATCAGAACCAAGTTAAGCATAATATATCTTTCGAATTCGCTCAGTATGCTTTCGCCGATCCAAATCGTATTATTGCTAAAGATATAAGCCACAGTCAAAAGGAGAAGCGATATTACTGTTTTGGCAAACTCGAAGATGGGATCGTGACAGTCCGCTTCACATATCGCGGCAAAATAATCCGTATTTATGGCGCAGGCTATTGGAGGAAAGGAAGACAAATATATGAGAAAGAAAATAAAATATAGTAATGAACCCCTGGGTGATCTTCAAATAATTGATGATTTTCTGCCTTCTCCGGAAGAATTAATTTTCAAAGAAGATAATGTAAAAATCACTATTGCTTTGAGCAAGTCCAGTGTGGACTTTTTTAAAAGAGAGGCAAGAAAACACCAGACTCAATATCAGAAGATGATCCGCCGTCTCCTCGATGTCTATGTAGCGCATCAATAAGCCCCGGCCTCTAACAAATCGCTCAAGCAGACCGGAAGGGCGAATGCTACTATCAAACGTTTTCGTTTAGCCGGAGTTTTCCGGGGTAGCATAGTTATTTGGTAGGCCCCTTCCGGCAGCTTAGCTCTACGATATATGCTGGATAATCTCCAGCGAGTATGTTAAGTAGTACATGGTATTATGAAAATTGAAGGGGGATACTCCAATGACGACAGCAGAGAAAATCATTCAACATATCTCTATTCTACCTGAATATCTTCAGGTTGAAGTTCTTGATTTTGTGGAATTTATTGAGGAGAAGAATAAAACTCTAAACCAGACTGATGAAAGATCAGAGTGGTCAAGATTCTCCCTTTCACATGCAATGCGCGGAATGGAAGATGAGCAAACTTATTATTCTGTCAAAGATATCAAAGAAGAATATAAATGATCCAAGAAGGACAAATTGTTCTCTTTAGATTTCCCCAAACCGACCAAACCGCAGGAATACTACGTCCTTCTCTTGTTCTCCGTAAGTCTCCTGGACAGTATGACGATTGGCTCATCTGCATGATATCTTCCCAGTTATCTCAGAAAATCCCGGAATTTGATGAAGTCTTAACTGATACAGATTCAGATTTTGGGCTCTCCGGTTTAAAATTTTCCAGTGTTATTAGAATCTCCCGGTTGGCGATTGTCGATGGCAATATCCTTCTTGGCACAATCGGAGAAATCACCTCTTATCGATTATCTCTCATCACAAAAAGACTCTCCGATTGGCTAAAAGGCATATAACCAATCGCTCAAGCAGACCGGAAGGGTTGATGCTACTGTCGAACATCTTGTTTTTTGCCGACGTTTTTCCGGATAGTCTGCATCTTCCGTTGGCCCCTTCCGGCAGCTTAGCTCTACGTTATGCGGATAAATAATCTGGACCTGATATACGCAGTTTTTTCTTGTATGATAATGACATGAGCATTATGATAGCATTATGAAAAATATAACTTTCTCCTGGGATGAAAGAAAAGCAAGAGATAATCTTCGAAAACATGCTGTTCCATTTGAGGAAGCAGTAACAGCTTTCTCTGATGAGAATGCTCGTTTAATGTATGATCCGGAGCATTCTCAGAATGAGGATCGATTCGTTCTTCTTGGCATCAGTTCGAAACTTCGTATTCTCATCATATGCCATGTCTATCATCAGAGCGAGAGAGAAATCAGAATTATCTCTGCCCGAAAAGCGGACAGAGATGAACGAAAACAATACGGAGAATTCCTATGAAAAAACACTATGATTTTACAAACTCTGTTCGCAATCCCTATGCCAAGCACCTGAAGAAACAGGTCACGCTTCGTCTCGGCATAGACGTAATTAAATACTTCAAGGTATTGGCGGGAGAGACTGGGATCCCCTACCAGAATCTGATCAATCTATATCTGAAGGAGTGTGCCCACTCCGGCAAGAAGCTGACCCTCAAGTGGGCATCCTAAAGAACCGCAGAACCAGTCGCTCAAGCAGACCCCGAAAGCTTTCGGGGTTGTTTAGCCCTGCGTTATCTTCTAAAAGTTTTATCATTTTGCCCTTGCAATACACCTTATTTCCCCATATAATGTGTACAAAACTGGAGGTAAATACCATGGGACGTACTAATGTTGTTCTAGATGATAAACTGGTTAACGCTTGTCAGAAAGCAACCGGTATAAATACACGCAGAGCATTAATTGATTATGCTCTGCATGAACTTCTTCGACATGAATCCCAGGCCAAGATTCTTGAACTGAAAGGGGCGGTGAATTGGGAAGGTGATCTTGTTTCTTGGCGGCAAGGACGAGTAAAATGATGTTTCTTGTTGACACAAGCGTATGGATCGAACTTTTCGCTGGGCGGCAGATCCTCCAGGTAAACATCCTTGAAACCCTGATTACGGAGAAAGCCGACATCTGTGTCTGCGGGATTATTCTAACCGAAGTTTTGCAGGGGATACGAGGGGATAAGGACTATAAAAAAACAAAAGGATTATTCGAAAGTCTTATTTTCCTTCCAATGACTCACGCCACTTTCGTCAGGTCAGCGGAGATGTATCGATATCTTAGACGCCACGGCATTACTATCCGAAATCCCGTTGATTGCATGATCGCCTCTGTTGCAATTGAGCATAACATCCCCCTCCTCCATAATGACAGGGATTTTGACCCTATAGAAGAGCATTTCGGGTTGAGTCCTATCCATAAAATCGGAAGATAACCCTCCGCTCAAGCAGACCCCGAAAGCTTTCGGGGCCGTTTAGTTCTACATTATATACTATTTTTTTAGACTCCTTAAGGATCAGGACTTACATTATGGCAAACACAATCAAACTCCCTATCCCACAGAAAGATCTGGATTTTCCTTTGATGAAAGCTTTGGATGAACGTCAGACAAAAAGGAAATGGAGAGATGAGCCTCTTTCAGAGCAAGAACTCTCAAACTTTATGTTTCTGATTTTTCTAAAATGAAGACTTATCTTGCTAAAGATGATAATCGAAAATGGTTTGTTTCGGGAACAGATACCGGTTTTATCAGTCAGAATGTTTACCTTTACTCTGCCGCCGCTAAACTTAATACCGTGGTTCTTGGTTTAGTTCATAGGGATAAACTCCATAAGATTATAGCCTTGAAAGAGTGTGAAAAAGTTGTATATACGCAAGTAGTGGGGAAATCATTTGATGAATAGTTACACCTCTTAAAACTCAACTACGTAAGGTTTCAGTAAACCCCGTCGCCTCGTGCTCGTAGCGGCGACCTTCAGGTCGCCACTACGAACACGGGGCGACGGGGTTTACTGAAAGCTTACATTCCCGGAGCCCTTGACCCTGAGCCCCTCATTCCCTATCGTATCTATGTATAAATCCTCAACTTTTTTCCTTGCCCAGGGGGTCTTAC
>CAKZYZ010000418.1 GCA_937885075.1 uncultured bacterium
ATTAGAGAGTATATAATAGATGAGAGAGAGAATGTGAAAGAAGATGAAGAGAGAAGGGAAGAGATGATAGAGGGGGAGGAGGGGGGGGGGGGGGGGAGGGGGGTGGGGGGGGGGGGGGTGGGGTGGGGGGGGGGGGTGGGGGGGGGGGGAGTTGAAAGTTGAAAGTGCGCTAAAGTGCCTAAAGTTGTCGCCTCACCTGGCTTTGCTCTCTTTTTAGTTATTGCTTCGGAAAGTTCCCGATATCCATCAGGATACCGGGTTGTTTAATATTAAGTCTCGGGTCCCGAAATACTTCGGGATCCCGAGTTGTTTCATATTAAGTCTCGGGTCCCGAAATACTTCGGGATCCCGAGTTGTTTCATATTAAGTCTCGGGACAATAACCCGCGGATTATGTTCTCCCTAATTCAGCATAATTCGCGAAATTCGCGAAATTCGTAGTTCATTTAGTTCTTTTCGCGAGATTCGCGGTTTTTCTTAGTTGCGAAGCTGAGTTCTGAACCGATTTAATTGACTCCAGATAGTACTCACTCCGTTTCCAATGCCATTAGAAGACTCTTTATCTTCCAGTTTTTTGGGTTCCGGTTTAACCCTTCACGAAGCAGGGTTCGGGCCTCATCGAACTTTCCGGTAGTAATATACACCCGGGCCAGGACCAGATATCCCTTCGGATGTCTCGGGTTTCTCCCTATCGCTTCTCGTCCGGTCTCCAACGCCCGATCATAATCTTTTCGCTCGTGGTAGAGAGCGGTTAGATTGCGGAGGGGAACAACATATTCCGGGTTAATTTCAGCGGCCTCCCGGTAGTGCGTCTCCGCCTCCCGGCTTAGACCTTTCTCTTCCAGGACAATAGCCAGCGCGTTATGCGCCTGGGAGAGGTAATTATTCTTCTCCAGAACCCCGCGCAGTATCTCCTCGGCTTCATCATACCGCCTCTGCTCCAGGTAGATTTCTGCCAGGTGTAATGAGGCGGGAGAATAGGATGGGTCGGACCGGAGACTCTCCTTGAACTCCAGGATTGCTTCCTCCTTCCGCCCCGCCATGCCATGGAGCACACCCATATTGCTATGGGACTCCTTATGGCGCGGATTGCGGCGCAATGCCTCCGTCAGTTCCAGGATTGCCCGGTCGTCATCTCCTCTCCGGTGATAAACATTAGCCAGGTTGTTATAGGCCAGCGCCGAACGGGGAGAGAGGATAGTGACCCTGGTCCAGAGATCTAAATCACTTTGCCAGCTCGGGAGATATTCCCGGGTTAACCCGATAAATAAAAGACAGATGACAGTCGCGGCCAGGCCGGTTATAAGAGAGTAAATCCGCCGCGGGAAATTCTTCTTTGAAGATCCCATGTTGTTTAAAAGGACCGCCCCCGCGACGCAGAAGAATATAGAAGGAAAATAGAGCCGCTGCTCCGCTACGACTCTGCCGATCTGCCCGATCTTAACCAGGGAAGGGAGGATACTGAGGAGGAGACAGGAGATGGCCCAGAGGAGAACGCGGTTATTCTTAAAAAGTATATATATAAGGAGAAGAACTCCCGCGCCCGCCAGAAGGGGGAGGAACCAGCCCGGTTCGGCCCAGCTGACCGGTTTACTGAACGCGTAAAGAACCTTGAGCTGAACCGGAAGAATCAATAGCCTGAGATATATACCGATCAGCCGAACCGCGCCGACAATGAAATTGGTGAATGATGGATGATCCCGAAGGGGCCCTCCGGTTGAGATGAGAATCTTGGCGACTCCTCCGCCGGCGGCAATTATCCAGAAAGGTATTAACCGGGAAAGACCGGATCTGCTTGTGGTCTTCCTCTGTAGTATCAAGACGGTAACGGTAAGAACCGCGGGATATATTAAAGCGCTCTCCTTGAAGAGAAGGGACGCCAGGAAACAGAGAGAGGAGAAGCAGAGGGCTGTCACGCTGGATTCTTTGAGATATAATAAGAGAGATACAATTAACAGGGCGACCGTAATCAGTTCGGAGATATTCCGGGCGCTGACAACTGTTTCGACATGAACCGGATGGAAAGCAAAGAATGCCGCCGCGAATAGCGCGGTTCTCTTCTTGCATCCGATACGGAGAACCAGTTTCCAGAGAAAGAAGGTTATCAGAAGATGGAGGAGGATATTCGCCGCCCGAAAGTAGAACGGATCCCGGCCGCCCAGACGGGAGAGGGCGGAGAGAACTATCATCTGAAGAGGACGATAGTCAAACCGGGAGATGGGGAGTCGATCCTTCCAGAATGATGGTTGGAAGAACAATCCGATCGATCCGGGAGAGCGGAGATAATGGTTATCCCGGATAACCGCCTTATCATCCCAGACAAAAGGATAGTGAAGAGAAGGAGAATAGAGAGCCCCCGCCGCCAGGATGATCACCAACAATATAATATAGTAATGTGTACTTCGTAACATATTTTTTGCGGGGCGAAAAATGTCCGAGTTTGCTCCCTACATATGGTTTGAGCTGGTTTCTAATGCCTACAAAGCCGGGTGAAAGCGAATAACTTTAGGCACTTTAGCGCACTTTAGGCACTTTAGGCACTCAAAAATATTGCTTGAACGAAGTCGGTGGTTAAGTTACTGTCTTTTTTGAACAAAAAAAATACATTTTTATATTGACCAGATTGTCAACTTTTCTTAATATACAATATATTTATATAATCCGTCAATTTTCCATTAAGGAGGTCTCTTATGATCAGAGCCAGGATTTCTATCGTCTCGACTGCTTTATTCTTGGCCGTTACCGGGGTGATGTTGATCTCTGCCACCTGTTTCTCTCAGAATCTTCCGACCAATTGGGAAGTCAAATATGTCAATCTCAAGGACGACTTGAGAGCCCTCGCCATTGATCCCCTCGATCCTCAGGTTATCTATCTCGGCAGCGATCTCGCGGTTATCAGCAGTTCCGATGGAGGTGAGACCTGGACCTCAGGTCAGAGTTTCCGGAATAATAAAGTCCCGATCTCGGCTGCTGACAGCCCGGAAGCACAGGAGATACTGCTCCTGATTGAAGAGACCGGGGGAAGTGCTGGTCCAGCCAAGAAGAGCTCAGGCGGGACCGGGGGTGAGAGCATTGAAGTTCAACTCCAGAAGGAAGCTGTCGCGGAAGATGTCTCTGATGCTAAAAGCGATCTGGAGGAGAAGCAAACCGCGGTTGAAGTAGCCGGCGAAGAAGAGAAAGACCAGGAAGCACAGCTCAAGGAGGCGGAAGCAGCGGTAACAACGGCCGAAAAATCCCTGAAAGACGCGGAAAGCGCCCTGGCTCTCTGGACCCCGGATACTCTTACCGCAGGGGATGTTGACGGTTTAACATATGACAGTGATAGCCATATGGCCAATGCTGATTACGCGAAATTGGAATCATGGCTGAGTGAACGGGGACTATCGGTTCCATCAGATCCACACGAGCGCCAGGATATTCTTACCGCGTATTTGAACGATCACCAAACCGAGGGGACCGCTTTCAATGATGCCGTCGCCGCGGCCCAGGACGAACTTGATGAAGCCAAGCAACTGGAGAAGGATCTTGAGACTACTGCCTCCGCCGCCAAGACCGCGGCCAAGGAGGCCGAATCAGATCAGGATTCCGCGAAAAAAGAGCTGGTAAATTCGGAAGATAAACAGGAAGAAATTCTGGCGGGAGCCGCTGTAGAAACGGGTGCCGGTACGACTGCCGGTGAGACCACTACAGCCCACGATCTGCCGGACGCGAAAGGGGTAACCTATATTGAAGTTGATCCTTCCAATTCGGACAGGATATTTCTGGCCTCTCTGGACGGTATCTACAAATCTGAGGATAAGGGAGCGACCTGGAATAAAATCTATTCCGGGATAAACTCCAGTCAATCCGCCGGGCTCTGCCTGGCGATCGACCCCTCCAATCCGGATACGGTATTTGCCGGAACTTTAAGCGGCATTGCTCATTCCGCCGATGGGGGAAATACCTGGGACCGACCGGGGGGAAGGGTCAATGACAAAGTAATCACCCGGATAGCCATCCACCCCTTTGATTCTCAGATCGTCCTGGCCGGAGCGGCCGGGAAGGGCATCTTCAAGAGCAGCGATGGAGGAACCACCTGGACTCTCTGTTTTTCCAAGTCCAGCCAGGATGCCAATGTAGTACTGGCGATTAACTTTGCTCCCTCCCAGCCCCAGATCATCTATGCCGGAACCAAGAGCGGTGTTTACAAGAGCATGGACGGAGGGGAGAGTTGGGAGTCAGGCGGGGGAATGGGTTTGGGCGCCACGGCTGAGGTGCATGATCTGGTTGTCTCCCCCACCGATCCCGATGTGATTTATCTGGCCACCAAGCGCGGTGTGTTCGGCACCACTAACGGCGGCAAGCAGTGGCAGAGACTTACCTTCGGACTGACCTTTAAAGGAAGTAACTTCCTCGCCTTTGACCCTCTCAATGCTTCTACGGTCTGGCTGATCTCTGATAACCGGGCGTTTAAGAGTACGGTGCCCCAGTTTCTGGATCTCTCATCCGGAGAAACAACTGTATTGGTTGGCGGTGGAGAGATCACCACGGATGGTAGTGAACGGCATACTATCTTAATTGAATCGGTTGATGAAGATGCCGGAACCGCTACTATCATTATCCAGTCCGAACCCCAGACCCTGAAATTAAAAGTCGGGGAGAGCGCTGATATTGATCTGACCGGTAACGGGGAAGATGACCTGGTTGTAACCCTGGAGAGCATCACCGACGGGGTTCCTAAATTCTCCGTCTCCAAAGCCGCTTCAGTAACCATCCCGGTGGAAGAAGAGGTGGTCGATAAGCCTTCTCCCGATGAGATTACCGGCCTGGAGGATCTGGACCCCTACTTCCGCGCGGAACCGACCTGGGTTGAAGTCCAGCAGGCTGCCGCCCGCTGGGCGGAGGTACATCCGGATAGAATTGCCTCCTGGCGCAATGGCGCATCCCTTAGAGCGTTCCTCCCGGAGGTTGATTTTGATTATGGGAACCGGCGGAGAGAGAGAAATGATTATGACACCTCCACCTCATCCTCCTACTCCACCAGTTATGAACGGGGCAGCGACGCCGGCCAGGATGATTCTCTCAACACCGGCCATGAATTTGAGACAGCCTATACAAATGATGAAGGCCAGGATATCTTTGAATATGAACAGAAAGATTACGACTTTACCTCCAGTGATGCCGGGAGCAGTGACGATAGGGGCCATGGTTCCGATTATAGTGAGGAGAATGGCACCAAAACCGGATACCGCGATACCGATGAAGATTGGTGGGGAGTAGGCCTCTCCTGGGAGTTGGGTGATTTTCTTTTCAATAACGAGCAGCTTCGGATCAGTCGTGAAGCCCGGGACCTGGTCGAACTCCGGCAGGATGTCCTGGAACAGGTTACCCTCTATTTCTTTGATCGCCGCACCGCCCGGATAGATATGATCTTAAACCCTCCCGCCGACGCGTATTCCCGGGTTGAGATGCTCCTCCAGATTCAGCAGCTTGACGCCAGCCTCGACGCGATGACCGGCGGATATTTTACCAATACTATTAAAGAGCGAGAGAAATCACTGAAACGCTAATTTCCTGCTTCGAAATTTTAATATCCTCTAAGGAAAGCAGGAAGGTAGGAGGGGGATTACTTTAAATTCTCCTGATTTCCTGCTTTCCTTAGAGGTAAAGTTGCCCGAGCAAAGCGAGGGCTAAGTCCATATTAATAACACATAATACCTTAAATACAAAAAGGAGGCTGCCATGTCCGGAAAGAAGGCCTTACAGTTTACAATAGGAATGCTCTGTCTGTTCTTCCTCGTGACCATCGGTTACACACAGGAGGAGGCAACCGCGCCACCGCCGATAGAGACAATGGCCGATATGGAAGCTCTATTTGCGTTTGAGCCCAGCTACCAGGAGATTCAGCAGGTGGCGATGCGATACGCGGAAGTTCATCCTGATAAGATCGCGTCATGGCGGAGAGGGGCTTCTCTGCGGGCTTTTCTGCCGGAGATAGATTTTGATTATGATTACAAGAAATCATTCGATATCTACGCCGACGATGAATACTCTACTAGTTTAGATGATTCCTATTCCTCCGACTACGGAACCGAAGGTGGTCGTAAGGATAATTATACCCGGGAATACGGCGAGACATCGGATTCAGTAAATCCGGGTGATGTGGCCTGGTCATTGCGGGAGAAGTGGTCGACTGATCTGGATAATTCCTGGTCAAGTTCGGAGAGCAGCGGCCATGATACCGGAGAGAGCAATGGTCACAGTGAGGGAGATCGCACCACTCACGACAAACGCTGGAAAATTGCTCTGGCCTGGGATCTCCGGGATTTCCTTTACAACAAGGAACAGGTCCGGATCAGCAAAGAAGCCCGGGACCTGGTTGAACTCCGTCAGGATGTTCTGGAGGAAGTGAACACCTATTTCTTTGATCGCCGGCGGGCTCAGATTGAGATGCTCTTCTCCCCACCTTCTGATGTTCGCTCCAAGATCGATCTCCAGCTTCAGATCGCCCGGGTAACAGCCAGTATCGACGCCCTGACCGGGGGATATCTCAGTAATGCCCTGGCGGAAGCAAAGACGAAGAGATAATACAGACACTTGAAAGAATTTGCGATTGTGATCTGAGATCCTGCAAATATTTCGAGTGAGCTCGAAATATGGGCACATTCGCATCCAATGTTATTATCTTAAATATTATTCTCCGTCTTCTCTCGTTCTCCAGCATGGAAGGACTTCAAACTGAGAGATCGATCCGAGAGGGAGAATACTGGCGGGAGAAAGCTCTCGCCGCTCCGCGCGCGTCATTCCGGAAGATCCACTACTATGAACGGTCCATTAAGGCAGATCCCGCGGATGCTCTTGCCCACCTTGAACTGGCCGAAGTATACTTTGATCTGGCCATCTCCTATGGTCACCGTGACCTTTACGATAATGCCGAGGAAGGTCTGAAGAATGCCCTGAAAGAGGATCCGCTGCTGGTTCCGGCCCACTACCGGTTAGGGATGCTCTATTTTATGAGGGGGGAATTCCGCCAGAGCCGGATCGAATTGGAGGAGGCACATCGACTCGATCCGGAGTATCTTCCGGCGGTGAACAGCCTCAGGATGCTTCGGTCGGAGGCGCAAAAGAATGAACATTGAACCAGCCGTCGCTAAAGCTATGGCGGGCAGGGCGTCGAACTTTCAACTTCGAACATCGAACGTCGCGGAGCCCCGTTGTAGCCGCGGTCGCTGACCGCGGGAACCGGGGTCACCGACCCCAGCCACAGAGTTGTAGCCGCGGTCGCTGACCGCGGGGCGCAACCACCAATTACAGATGAAAACTAAAACTACTATTCAACTGATAGCCTTAATTGCCTGTATTGCGTCGCTGTTCTTCAGCCCCGGTCCAGCAACCGGGACGGATAAGCTGGTTGATCTGAATATGGCCCCATCTGAAGAGTTACAGACATTGCCGGGAGTAGGGCCCGTTCTTGCCCAGCGGATTATTACCGACCGGGAGGCAAATGGCCCATTTCAAAGCCCCAGTGATATCACCCGGGTCTTCGGCTTCGGGGAGAAGAAATTTCAGTCTATCAGAGCCCTGATTACTGTCAGCCACCTGGATGGAGGGATTCCCCGGAGAAAGGAGATAAAAAAGATTAATCTCAATACCGCCACCCAGGTGGAACTGGAGACGCTCCCGGGTATCGGCCCCACCAAGGCCCGGAGGATTATCGAATACCGGGAGAAGCAGGGAGGATTTCAGCGGGATGATGAATTGATGGAGGTCTGGGGGATCGGCCAGAAGACCTATGAATCCATGCAGAATCTGATTACTGTCCGGTCAAGACTGCCGGAAATTTCTATCCGTCAGGAAGCTCAGTCCACCGCGCCCAGAACATTAAAATGCTGGCGCTGCGGAGAGAAATTCACCGTAAAAGCCGGTGTAACCAGCGGAAAATGTCCCTCCTGCGGCGCGAAGTGGAAGGCGAAATAATTTTTACTTCGTAAAAATTATTATTAAAATCGCGGCGACACTTTTTCTTCTTGAAATTATTTTGTTATCCACCACCGACCCCGCGTCGGTGGAGATGTGATTGATTACTAACACGGATTCCACCAAAAACCCCACCCCCTCCTTCCGCGCCGAAGGCGCGGAAGAAGGGGGGTGGGGAGGATACGGCGAATTAGTTGTCAGTCATATCTCCACCGACACGGGGTCGGTGGTGGATATTTCCAAAGACTAAAATGCTAGAAATCATGGAATCACCTGAGAAGTATCGGTCCTTGATAACCGCCACAGATCTTATCTCCACCAGGGTCAGAATCAAGGAGAGCGATCTTTTGATCAGGGCGGAGCGGGAATGTTCCGGCCCGGCCCGGGCGGCACTGGCCCGGTATCGGAAGGATATAGAGGATTACATTGTTAGCCATCCGGGTTTTGAAGAAAGTATGCTGCCGGTTGCCGCGTCCAATGGCGCGCCTCCAATTATTACCGCGATGACCGGTGCCGCTCTCCTCTGCGGTGTCGGACCGATGGCCGCGGTTGCCGGGGCGCTGGCTTATTTTGTCGGAAGAGAACTCAATTCGATATCAGCCGAAGTGATCATTGAGAATGGCGGTGATATCTATCTGGAGAGCCGTCGGGAGAGAATCATAGCTGTATATTCCGGAAAGAATGCCGGACCGACCGGAAGGATCGGAATAAAAATTAAGCCCGGAGAGATGCCGATCGGAGTAGCCTCATCCAGTGGAAGGTTGGGGCGTTCTCTTAGTTGGGGCATCTCCGACGTATCGGTTGTCCTGGCCTCCGACCCGATTCTGGCCGATTCCGCCGCCACCGCTCTGGCCAACCGGGTTTACTCGGCTGACCCGGCTATCCTGGAAACGGCCGGTAAATTTATTTTAAATATCCCCGGAGTAATCGGGTATCTAATAATCTGCGGCGAACTGGTTTCAACCGGAGGGAACCTGAGACTAACCGCATTGTAGAATGGGGAGTGGGCAGTGGGCAGCGTTCCTGTAGCCGCGGTCGTTGACCGCGGAAGCCGGCAGAACGCCAACCCGGCAGCCTCATACTCGTAGCGGCGACCTTCAGGTCGCCAAGTCGGAGGCACCGAATATTTGCCCCCAAACTTCAGCTATATGCATTAAATAAATTTTATAAATATTTGCCGAATCAGGCAAAATATTTACAAAAAAACAGGTGACAAAAAACAGAAAAGTGATATGCTATATGTACGGTAGTTTATATATTTATGGAATGGACTTTTAACTCTTGCATAAGGAGCGTGCCCATGTCAGCATTATCGAGGGATCGCGGCGTAATAAAACAGTTTGTACCGGCCTTAATTCTCTTCTTCGCCATCTTCGCGGTGCTTCCCGGAATAGTCCGGGGACAGCCGATAGCCGAAGGTTTCAACAATTTCGATACCGGGACCCGCCCGGCTGGTTGGACCTTTAACGGCTGTAGCGCCAACAGTGATACCTATACCGCCGCCGGTGATTTCGGTATTCTTTCCCCTTCGATCAAGCTTGACACGACCGGAGACTATATCCAGACCGAGGCCCTCTTTCATCCCGACGCGCTGACATTCTGGGTCAAGGGAATGGCTACGGATGCCAGCAGCGCTCTGTTGGTGGAAGAGTATTATTCCGGATCCGGTTGGAACACTCTGACCAATGTGACCTCCCTCCCCGCTGCCGGTGCCAACTTCGGTCCCTACTCGATGCAATTTTTGGCTACCGAAGCCCGCTTTACCTACACCAAAAGTGCCGGTGATCTTGCCTTCGATGACGTTGATATTTCCGCCGCCGCTCCGACCGTTACCCCGAGTATTACTCCCAGTGTAACTCCTACAGATCGGAAGAGCACACGTCTGAACTCCAGTCACACTGATATATCTCGTATGCCGTCTTCTGCTTGAAAAAAAAAAATATCTTCTTTTTACTTCTTTCTTTTTTCTTTCTTCTCCTCTTCTTTACTCCATTCCCCCTTATCTCTCCCGTCT
>CAKZYZ010000419.1 GCA_937885075.1 uncultured bacterium
GAGAACATTTCTTGCCTCTTCCCTGAGATGCCGGGAGGTGACATAACCTTCCATTAGATCGGTATAGAGCATCTCGATGGTTGACCAGCTCAGGACAATAAAGAGCGCGACGATCGCCCCCAGGATTACTCCGGCCCGGACTTTCTCTACTTTCGGCTGCTTCCATACTCCGATGACCAGTCCGGTGAAGATCCCGGCCAGATTACGCCGCCGCATGGAGAGGAAACTCCCCAGGGAGAAGATCAGGCCGAAGATCAGATAGATATTGCGGTTGAATACCATGTAATAGGCAAACCCATAGAGGGTAAGGATAGCCATGAACCAGCCGAAATCCCCCGGATGGGTGAAGATGGACTTGGTGCTGGGGATACCGAAACGGAGGCCCACATTGATCTCATTGCCGGTAACCGCCCGGAACCAGTAAGGATTGACCAGATCAACAATCCCCAGCCCGAGGATGATAATTCCCACGGCGGTGAAGAAGCGGATATAGGTCCGGAGAATCCGGGGGTTATTGGGGAGGTGGAGGATGATATAAAAGAAGATGAATCCCTTCAGGTATAAGAAAAGCTGAATCCCGGTTATCCCGGGCGGGACATGTCCGATCAAACTGCTCAAAATACCGGCCAGAGAGAAACCCAGCAAGGGAATACCGATTCCGGTTCGGGCAAAGGGGGAACGGCTAAGCGATTGCCGGGCGAGAAATAATACTAATAGCCAGATAATAACGATTTCGTCAACATATCCGACCATAGTTCCGTAGAAAGGGTTGATCCGGGCCGCGTTCAGCTTGAGAAGCTTCTGGCAGAGTATGAAGACCCCGAAGGCCATGATGAACCGGTGCGGGAAGTGAAGATAACAGTAGGCCGTTATCAGCAGGAAGATCAGCCCGATTACCGCGACCAGGGAGTGGGCGTCAGAGGTCATGTAGCCGAGCGTGAGCACGCCGGCCACCGTGGCCGCCAGGATGAGGCCGGTTAGTAATCGGGAAGCGAATCTTGATTTATTCTGCGCAGAGTTCATTAGAACTTAGCTTCGCAATTTTCCTCTAAGGAAAGCATGAAAGCAGGAAAATTTAAAATACTCTCCCCTCCTGCCTCCCTGTTTTCCTTAGGGGTTATTTATTGTTCCGATCCTTTTTATTTGAAAAGATATAAAATTGGGATCCAGAAACAGAAAATTGACCCTGTTAGGTTATCATTTAACCGATGAAAATGTTGAAAATTTTCTCCAAAATAATTTTACTGGATTCCAGGGGAATGCTTATTTAACAGAACACGCTTGATGTGTTCTGTTAAATAAGGGAGGGGTTAGAGATCAGGATGACCGTTTTGGGTAATCCGGGAGACCCGGTACCAGAGGTAGAAGAGGGCGCAGTAATGGGTCAGTACCGTCGCTACCGCCAGACCGTAGATCCCCCAGAAGGGCATCAGGAGAAGATTGAGCCCGATCTTCAGGATCAGGCGTAGTATGCCGAGGTTGCGGATGATGATGGTCTGCTTGTAGATAATGCAGACCCGGGTCATGACGATGCTGAGCATGTCGGCTAAAAGGGTGATGATCAGGATCAGGTAGATCCGGGAGAGGTTGATGATGTTGGCATCCCCGAATCCGGGCCGGTCGAAAGCAATGGTGATGATCGGGCGGAGCAGAAGCATGGCCGGGATGATGAGGAGAAAAGAGATGAAAGTTACCAGACGGAGGGTTTTCTTCATCGATCGTTTGAGGTCGTATTCCCCCCGGCCCTGGTAGACCCGGTTCGACCAGTGTGAGAGGATGGTGACCATCAGTCCGCTGCTCAAGAAGATGACCGGCATGTTATAGAGCCATTCCGCGTAGAAGAGTATGGAGATGGAACCGGTTACGGCCAGCCAGGAGGCCATGAGTTTATCGATCATCTGGCTCAAGCCTATCGCGCCCATCCCCAATGACTGCTGCCAGGCGGTGACAAAGAACTCCCGCACCCTCTCTCTGCTACCCCAGGTCGGCCGTATGTTCCATCGAATCGCCGCGGCGGTGAGGATCACGAAACGGGCCAGTTCCCCCAGAACGTAACCGATCGCCACCGCGTTGATTCCCAGGGTTTTTCTGAAGAGAAGAGCGAAGAGAAGCATGATGCCGGCCCGGAACGCGGGCGAGATGGCCGGCAGGGCGAAGTGTTTGAAAGCATTCAGAGTCCCCGCCAGGATACTCGCGTTCAGGACCAGAACAATCAGCGGAGATATCTGGATCAGGATGCTCCTGACCAGTCGGAGTTCTTCCTGATTAAAGCGGGTTATCAGCGGCAGGAGCGGCAGTAGTATGCTCAGGAAGGCGATGGTAAGGATGATTGATCCGATGGTGGTGAGAATCATCAGTCGTCCGATAAAACCTCCCACATCCTTACCCTCTCCGGTGGCCTGAGCCACGAAGGGGACGATGACGCTCTCGATTACCCGGCCGATGATATTGGAGATGAAGAAGATCGCGGTGTAGCAGAAGAAGAAGGCATCGGTCTGGGAGTCGGCCCCGAACCAGGCGGCAATAAAGAACGGGATCAGGAATCCGGCCCCTTTCCCCAGACTGGACCAGAATGTGGTGGTGACGGTATCCCGGAATAACGGCCGCCCGGCAATAGATTGTAAGAGATTTTTTTTCATTAATAAATTTGCGCCGGGGCGCAAATTTGGAGAATGGGGAATAGGGAATGGTCTGCCTGATTCCTATCATATGTTGCTTGTTTTATTAATCTTAACGTCTTCTACTTTAACATTTATATTTTCAACACCCTTATTTTTAACGCAAGCATTTGGTAACCCCTCCGCCTCGTACTCGTAGCGGCGACCTTCAGGTCGCCAGTAGCGGCCCCGCCTATATCGGCGGGGCCGCTACTAGGTTGCGCCGGAGGCGCTAACTTAACTTTCTTTACATATGTACCCGGGATTATATAATATAGTAATATCTTTTGATAATCATAAAAGTGAATAACCGCAATCTTAAAGAATATAATATAGTATGAAAGAGTTGGTATCTATTATTCTTCCCGCCTATAACGAAAAAGATAATATTATTCCGTTGATCGATGCGATCAGGGAAATATTCGCGGGCCGGACGGAAGAATATGAAATCATCGTTGTAGATGATAACAGTCCGGACGGAACCGGGAGGGCGGTGGAAGAGCGGTATGGGGTTGATAAATCGGTCCGGTGTATCGTGAGAAAAGATGAGCGGGGTCTGGCGACGGCTATCCGACGGGGAATATCGGAATCATCGGGTGATATCGTTATCGTTATGGATACCGATTTTAACCACAATCCGGATATCTTGCCCCAGTTAATAGATCTTCAGAAATATTATACCATAGTTGTCGGATCCAGGTTCATCTCCTATGGAGGGATGCGTGATGTTCGGCGCTACTATCTCAGCTTCTTATATAATTTATTCTTTATCCGGACATTACTGCGGACGCACGTTCAGGATAATCTTAGTGGATTATTCTCTATCCGCCGGGCTGCTCTTTACGATCTTCCCTGGGATACGATCTTTCGAGGCTATGGAGATTATTTTCTTCGCCTGCTCTATTACGCGGCCCGGAAAAGACAGAGTGTCCTGGAAGTACCGGTCTATTACGAGCTCCGTTCCAGCGGAGAGAGCAAGACCAGTTTTCTGCCGATCTTTCTCCTTTATACCAAAGCTACCCTGGCCTTAAAATTCCATGCTTTATTTGGATGATTTGATTATCCAGAGATAAATCGAAAAGAATGTCCTTCGTGGTTTTACTTAGTGCCTGACCGAAAACCCCGAAAACCAAGTCATTGCGAGGAGTCCCGGTTGATTACAACCGGGACTCCTCGCAATGATAAATTCTATGAAATTCGGGGTTTTCGGTCAGATAGTACTTAGCTTTTTTGATATATCCAAACTATATATAACCTACCAACGTAACAATCATGAAAAAGATACCTGTATCTCAACCATCGCTCGGACCGGAAGAACAGAAGCTGGTCGATCGAGCGATCCGGACCGGATGGATTTCCTATCTGGGTGAATATGTCCAGGAATTTGAGCGGGGATTCGCGGATTTCTGCGGGGTGAAGTATGGTTGTGCCGTATCTTCCGGAACCGCCGCACTCCATCTGGCTCTTCTGGCTCTGGGGATCGGTCCCGGGGATGAAGTAATTGTCCCGGCGTTGACCTTTGTCGCTACCGCCAATGTGGTTACTTTCACCGGCGCCCGGCCGGTTATGGTTGATGTCCGGGCCGATGATTTTAATATCAATCCGGAAGAGATCGCCAAAGCCATCACAAACCAGACCCGGGCCATCATCGCGGTTCACCTCTACGGGAATCCCTGTAATATGGATCAGATTATGAGAATAGCCCGTTCCCATAATCTCCAGGTGATTGAGGACTGTGCGGAAGCACATGGGGCGGAATACCGCGGCCGCCTGGTCGGATCCTTCGGCAAGGTAGGGTGCTTCAGTTTCTTCGGCAATAAGATTATGACAACCGGGGAGGGGGGGATGGTGGTGACTGATAACGCCGCCCTGCGGGATAAGATTAATATGCTGAAAGATCATGGCAGCAGGGGGAAGAGATACCATCACCCGGTAATAGGTTATAATTACCGACTGACCAATATCCAGTGCGCCATGGGAGTTGCTCAACTGAGAAAGATCAATTGCCTGCTGGAAGAGCGGAGAGAAATTTCCGATCTTTATGATTATTATCTCCAGGGAGTTAAAGGTGTGACCGTGCCGCGGGAGATGGACCGGTGCAAGAGGGTATGCTGGCTCTATTCTGTTCTGGTAGAGAAGGAGTTTGGTATGAGCAGAGATCAACTGGCTGCCCGACTAGCGGCAGAGGGGATCGACTCCCGCCCCTTCTTCGTTCCGATGCATAAACTTACCCCCTATCGTTCTCGCAAGCGCTTCCCTGTGGCGGAATCTCTCTCCCGGATAGGGATCAGTCTCCCAACCTTTAACTCGCTGGATGAAAAATCTATCCGGCGGATCTGCCGGACCATCAGGACGATTAAAAACAAAAGAATTTAGGCAGGACGATTACGGGCAGGACGATTAAAAAGCAAAATAAATTAAGGCAGAATAATTAATAGAAAATATTCTCAATCCTGAATCGAGGCTAATCATTCTGCCCTAAATCATTCTGTCTTAAAAGATCCTAGGTGAGGTAAATAGTCCTGCCTGTAATGGTCCTGCCACAAAAAGAGGGTGAGGTAGCGGGATGAGGCAGTTTTGAATTTATTTAATATTTGGGATTTCTACATTGTATGTCTGAACACTCCGCAACCTGTCCGATCTGCTCCAGTCCGCGGACGGAAATCAGATTCCGTCTCTCGTCCGTGATTATCCGGTCCTGTCAATCTTGCGGCCATCATTTTCAATACCCGGTTCCTTCCCAGGAAGTACTGGATGGGATCTTTGCCGCCCTTTATTCCGGCGATATGGATCTTATTGACAGGTATTTCCCCGAGTGGAAGAAGTTTTATACCGGCAGTGCCGCGGAGCGGGCCGAGGTCCGCTGCCCTAAGATGCTGCGACGCCGGCTTCGTCTGGCGGAACGGTTCACCGGACCGGGTAGATTGCTGGATGTCGGCTGCGGCTTCGGACAATTTCTTCAAGTTGCCGGGTCGAGTGGTTGGGAGATCGGAGGTGTTGAACCGAGTCCTCCCGCCGCAGAATATATTAAGAATAATCTCGGGGTGGAAGTCTATGAGAAAACCTCGGACGACCTCTCAGAGTATCAATTGATAACCTTATGGGATGTGGTGGAACATCAGTCCTCTCCCCGGGAGTTTCTAGAAGAGATAGCCCGGACTATCTGTTCCGGGGCGGTCGTGGCGATAACAGTTCCCAATCAAAGATGTCTCTTGACCTGGCTGGCGGAATTTATCTGGAAGATATCCGGGGGGAAAATTGATGGTCCCTTAAGGAAGTTTTATTTCATCAGCCATCTCCAATATTTCACCCGGCGAAGTCTATGCGTATTACTGAAAAATACCGGGTTTGATATTTTACTGGAGACCGGCGAAGATACCTGCCTGGATAATCTGGATATGGGGTGGGGGGCGAAAACATTGCTTCGGGTGATCTTCATCATCTCGCGACTCTTTGGTCCCCGTAATCGTCTTTTGATCTATGCCATAAAGCAGTGACCTTCGGCCGCTGCTTTATCCGGTCCCGTACATAGTTTATGTGCGGGACAATAATTTTTACTCCGTAAAAATTATAAGGAATATAAGATAGATGCTATAGTATAACTCAATAAAGTTAAAAATCACAAACGGCGTTAATTTCAATGCATTTTCAGTAAGTTAGCGCCAAAGGCGATAACTTATGGCGGAAGATACCTTTGAAAAATATACTGACGATTTCTTTATGGAATATTATTTCAGATTCCCGGCAGCTAAGTCACAGTATTATGGATCTATAGATAAGATGCTCTCCATGATTGACTTTCAACCGAAGAAGATCCTGGATATGGGCTGCGGCGGCGGTGTACTGCTCGATAGATTGAAATGTTTTCCGGGGGCCCGGAGATATGGAATTGATATCTCGGAAGAGATGATAAAATTATCCGCGAGTAAGTTTGAAAATATTAATTTCCGCGCCGGTTCGGTATATGAGACCGGGTTTGACGATGGTTCCTTCGACCTGATTGTTAGCCGGGCGGTCTTTCAGCATCTGGATCACCCGGAACGATTTTTAAGTGAATCAGAGAGATTATTGACTGATAACGGACGATTTATTCTTCTGCTTCCAATCAATAGTTGGATGGGAGCATTACCCCGCAAAATCGCGGCGGCAGCCTTGAAGAAGCCGAAAGAAGTACAGGGGAATGAATATGGCGCCCGCGATATTATTAAATTATTTTCCTCAACCGCTATGGCTATAGAGAAGATTGACTACTTTGGCGGGCCTTTCTATATGCTGAGCGGATATGGCACGGGGATAAAATTTTTTATTCAGAGCCCTCATGTTTGGAGAATCCTCACCGCGGTAGATAATTTATTACTCCGGATGCCGATTATCCCGCCATTTGGTTTAAACCTTATTATCGTGGCGCGGAAGCAATATCAATAACCGCTAAGGAAGGCAGGAGAGGGGATTATTTTAATATTCCGGGTTTCCTTAGCGGAAAAGTTGCCCGAACAAAGTAAGGGCTAAGTTCCTGTATCGGAATTTTCCCGAAATCATTTGTGAAGATTCGCGAGGTTCGCGGTTTAATTAGTTGCGAAGCTATTTTCTATTCGGTCTTACTAAAGAAGAAGATCCATCATGAAAAAATGGAGATGTGACTTCCTATTAATAGGGATTATTATTCTGGGGGGGGCTCTACGCTTCTACGGACTGGGTGATCAGTGTTACTTCCATGACGAGATATTTGAACTCCATGTCGCCAAGAGGAGCATCCCTTATATTATAAATGCCATCAGCGCGGCCCCGGTTCACTCCCCTCTGAATCAAATCATCAACCATTATTTCCTTCTTCTCGGTCATACTGAATTTGTTCTCCGTCTCTCCGCCGCCATCTGGGGGGTGCTGGGGGTATGGATAATCTATCTGGCGGGTAAGCAATTTTTTAATCGCCGGGCGGGTCTCTTTTCCGCTTTTCTGCTCGCGATCTCCTCCTTCCATATCCGCTATTCCCAGGAAGGGAGGATGTACGCTCTGCTGGTTCTGGCGGCATTATTATCCCAGTACTTTTTCTGGCGGGCCCTGGAGGATGATAAGAGGCGATCGTGGATCGGGTATATTATGGCCACCACGCTGGCTCTTTACACCCATCTCTTTGCCGTCTTTATTCTGGGAGCAGAGGTGATCTTCGTCGGTCTGCGGCAGATGGTAAACCATTATTCGCACAAGGGGAACCGCCGGCAGTGGTTTTTCTGGGGGAGCCTTTTGATTGTCGGTGTCTTATTTCTTCCCCGGATTATCCCGGTGGTTCAGAACTCCTTCTCCAAAGATTCTTTTGTGGCGATTAATGTCGGCGCGCCGCCGATTGCCCGGGAGATAGTCCGGGGGGTAAAACTGACCGATCTCACCACCATTCTTATCCTCTTCGGCGCCGGTTCGGGGTTTGCCTTCTATCTCTATTTTTCCCTGCTGGTAGTGGGGGTGGAGGGGTCTCTGAAGCGGTATGGCTCGGCGGTGGTTTATCTGATGCTGACCGCGCTGCTGCCCTTCCTCACCTTTTTTATAGTTAAGCCTTCCCGGATCTTCGGAGCGCGTTATCTGATCTTTCTGGTGCCGGTCTACTACCTTCTGATCGCAGCCGGGGTGGAGCGCCTCTCGCAGGTGGTGATGACTCTATCCCGCCGGCTTTTGAAGAGGAAGAAATTTCACCCGGCGGTTGTCTATCTTCCGGCTCTTCTGGTCTTCTCTCTGGTCGCGCTCCGGCCGCTCACCCTCTACTATCGGGACTGGAGCTATCCGATCGGAAGCCGGCTCAAGTATGACTGGCGCAAGCTGGTATCTTATCTGGAGACACACGCTCACCCCGGAGACATCATCATTCCTGCGGGGGGGATCTGGTATTATCATCTGGTTTACCTCCGTCAGTACCTTACCCCCGGACTGCAGGAGATGCTGGTCGGGAAAGATCCGACCGATCTGGCGGAAGCCGGGATCTGGTGGGTGGGGGGGAATCCGGCGAAGCGGCACTATCCTCCCGGTTTTCAGCCGGTGGAGGTTGAGCCCGATATTCCTGGTCTGGCGGTTAGTTACGGACGGGGACCGGTCCGTTTCGTGGAGGAGAATTTCCCGGAACTCTGTAAGTTGCCCGACCTGGACGCGCTCGGAATCACCGGGAAGATATCCGTTCAGCCGGATCGGATCTTCTGGATCTCGGTTCGGTTCCGCGGGGTAGAGCGGCATTACGAAAGGTATTCGCCCTATCCCGGGATATATTTTTACGCTCCCCCCGGGGAAAAAGTCACCAATTCCTACCTGGGGGTACGGCTGGTGACCGATGAGGAAGATGGCTGGAAGCATGTGGTGATGAACGGCATTACCCCTTCCAACGCTGCCACCGCCCAGATCATCATCCGGAAGGATAAACTCCATATCGGTGATAAGGTGGAAGTGAAGGATCTGGAATTTTACGGTGATTGGAGTAAAAGCAGCGGCGAAGCCGCTGCTTTTAGTTATGAACCTTGACCGCTGTGATTTTATTAGGTGGGGGGATTAAATTCCTGCTTCGGAATTTCAATAATCCCTAAGGAAAGCAGGAAGGCAGGAGGAGGGAGCATTTTTTATTATCCTGATTTCATGCTTCCCTTAGAGATCGGAAGAGCGTCGTGTAGGGAAAGAGTGTAGATCTCGGTGGTCGCCGTATCATTAAAAAAAAAAAACATATAAAATAAAAAAAATAAAATGAAAAAAAAATACTACTTATTTTCTTACCTAAGCTCATCCGATACTGAGCGGCAAGCACATCACACCGCACCCCCTCCC
>CAKZYZ010000420.1 GCA_937885075.1 uncultured bacterium
GGGGCGGCGTAGGGTGGGTGCTACCATGTCCCTGGACGCTCGGGTCCCGTGTGCGTCGTTGTACTTTTAAGGACACGGCGCCCACGGAGATCTACCCTCTTCCCCTACCAGACGCTCTTCCGATCTGGTATCGATCGAACCGACCGGCATCAGTGAAAAGATACCAGGCTCCTTCTCTATTACAGTAACCTTAAGTGCCATATTGTCCTCCTTTCTTTTGGGACGGTTCTGGCAAACCCTTATATTTATTAACCTCTAATTGTTTTCTCTAAAACGGGTTAGAAGCCTTTCTTGGCAATCCCCCCTTTTTGAATATCCAACAACCAACAGGGAATATCCAATATCCAAGGTCCTTTCTCATTGGATATTCCTTGTTGGATATTCGGTTCCCCTTTTACGGTTTAAATATTCTTTCATACAATTATTAACATTACCTTTGGGGATATGGCTTGCTTTATTTGTCCCCATGGACCATCGGAACAAAACGGACCGGGAGGTCTTCCTCAACCACCACTTCCCCGTCCTTCTTCCGGCAGATGACCAGCCTCTGATGAGACCGTGCTCCCAGAGGAAGTATCATCCGCCCCCCTTCTTTGAGCTGTTCAACCAGAGCCCGGGGGATCTTCTCCGGACCACAGGTCACGATAATGGCATCAAAGGGCGCGTGCTCCGGCCATCCCTTATAACCGTCACCGGTTAGAAGATGAACCTTCTCGATACTCTGATCGGCCAGAACGGTCCGGGCATGTTCGGCCAACCCCGAAACAATCTCGATGCTATACACCTCGGCCCCGAGGGCGGCCAGGACAGCGGCCTGATAACCGGAGCCTGTCCCGATCTCCAGAACCTTCTCCCCCGGCTTCAGGTCCAGCCGTTCCGTCATGTAAGCGACAATGTAGGGCTGGGAGATTGTCTGTCCGTACCCGATCGGTCCGGGGTGATCGCCGTAAGGATCATAGGTATCGCGGTATTTCTCCGGGATAAAGAGGTGGCGGGGGACAGTCTCCATGGCGGCAAGCACTTTCTTATCCCTGATCCCGTGCCGCTCCAGCTGCCGGACCATCCGGTCCCGGGACGCGCTCCGAACCTTTTCGGAGATCTCAGCCGGCTTATTCCCGCAAGAGGCGACAGATAATACCATCAATAAATAGCTCACATTCCTGCCGAACTTATTGATTATTGAAATCATCTTCATCCCATGGCAATTCGTGGAAAAAATTTTTCTATACAAACTATAACAGGTATTATATCAGTATAGCAACGAGTATAATTATTTTTCGAAACAAGATAAGATAAACTACTCGAAATATTGTTTCGAACCTCACAAAACTCTTATTTTTTCCCGCCCCGAGGTATTAATCGGGGGCAGAAAAAAATAAGATAACCCGGGAGACAAATTACATGCCGAGAAAAATAGTCTCATGGTTGCCTCTGGTTTTAGTTTTATCCTTAACCTCAATCTCGACTACCCCGAAGCTTTTCGCGGGCGGTTATGAAACCTTCGGTCTGGGATCACGGGCAGCTTCCATGGGCGGGGCTTTTATCGGCCTGGCCGATGACTGGACCGCCAGTTACTGGAATCCGGCCGGCCTGGCCCAGTTAGAGGGCGGCGCGGTCGGGTTTGATTTTCTCTCTCCTCAAGCGACTCTCCGGGGGAGCGGCTCCTATTCCAATCTTCCGCCAACTCCGCAGACCGCGGAGGAGTATAAATGGACCAAAGACGTCTTCATCAACTACAGCGGCATGGAACCGGACCAGTTCGATAAAACTTCCGTCAGCGAACAATTTTATCAGCCCCAGGGGTTGGGTTGTTACTATAGCTTCCCAGAATTCACGGCCGCGCTGACGTTCTATTCTCCGCTGGGTTACTATACTGACTGGAAAGATACCCTCTCCTACGGGATGGGGGAGATCTACGGCAAGAATTTCCAGAGCCTGGTCACGGTATCGAGCCAGATCACACTGGCCCGGGAGCTTTTTGACGGCTTCTACGCTGGCCTCGGTGTCTCTCTTCTATACGATCGCCTCGAACGGAAGACGGAGAAGATTGTCTCCAACTCCGGCATAATGGATTACACCTCTAAGTTTGATATGAAGACCGACGGAGTCGGCGCCGAAGGGCACGCCGGACTGCTCTACAAGGTCTGCGACTGGATGAGCCTGGGAGGGGTCTACCGGACCGGGGCCACCGTTAAGATGACCGGGGATACCTCCGCTTCTCTATCCTTAACCGGAGCGGATGAGGACACCCATACCACCTATAAATTCCGCCACCCTCCCACCTGGGGCATCGGAGTAGCAGTCAAGCCGATCGGTGATCTGATAACCTTTACCGCGGACTTCCAGCAGACCCTCTGGTCTTTCTACCGGACCAACGTCCAGTATGATCAGCAAGGGATGATCCTGCAGAGTACCAGTTATGACGAGGAGTGGAGTGACTCCGATCGATGGCGGGTTGGCTGCGAGTATATGCTCAAACCTACCTGGGCCATACGGGCGGGATTTGCTTATGATGAATCGCCGCTCCCGGCCAAATCCGTCAGCCTGGCCCATATCCCCGATGTGGACCGAAAGAACATCACCTTCGGTACCGGTTTTGAACCGGCGGATGATTGGGTTATCGACATGGTCGGCGCTGTCGCCTGGGGAGATCGGGACGCCCGCGGCCAGACCTTCGAGCAGCGGGCCTGGGGTGTCGGCGCTGACGTTACCTGGTACTTCTAGTTCGATTTCCGCGAAATCGAACTATCTTTGAACCAGGGAGATCATAGATTAAGCATCCACCTATGATTGTCTGTTTTTAAGGTAAAACCTTAATCCTCGCATTCGCCTGTTGCCATATTAAGGGCGGTTTTCGCAGGGAAATAATCAGGACGTAATTCTACCGCCTTCTCCAGAAAAGGGAGAGCCTCCCGGGATCGGCCTTCTTTTATCAGGGCTACCCCCAGATTGTAGTATGCCGCGGGATCGGCGGGATCGATCCGGACCGCCTCCCGGAGATGCTTGATCGCCTCCCCCCCCCTCCCCAGCTTGTAAAGCGCTACGGCAAGATTATTATGCGCTTCCACCGCGTCAGGATTGATCTCCAGTGACTTCCGGTAAAAATCAATCGCTTCCATCATCCTCCCCTCTCCGGCCAGGAGATTGGCCAGGTTATAATATGCCGCCTGATACCCGGGATCGACCCTGATGGCGGCCTGATAGAGTTCAAACGCCTTCCGGTTATCACCCTGTCTGTTGATCAGGTTGCCGAGGTTATTATACGCCCGGGGGTTCGCGGGGCGCTTCCGGATCACGTCCTCCCACATCCCGATCGCGGTCCGGTAATCAACATTCCTCCGGATAGTTAGAACTCCCATCCCGGCCACTATCACCACAATCATGATGATGTTAAAGTTCCTCCGGAGATGGACTGATGAGAGAAATATCCGCCGCGAGATTTCATATCCTCCTATTACCCCGATCAGAACCACTGCCGCCAGGGGAAGATATAGCCTATGTTCAAATGCCAGGTCCTCCAGAGGAAGAATACTGGAAGTGGGAGCGAGAATCAGAAAGAACCAGAGACCGACGAATCCCAGCGGCGGATTCTTTATCAGCCCCCAGACTGTCAGAGAGAGGAGTCCCCCGATCAGCAGAGCGCCGGGAATAATTTCGGCAATCCCCTGAGCTACCGGCCAATAATAATCCAGGCAGAGAGGATAGGGGATAAATATAAGTCTGATGTAGTGGGCAACCACAGTGAATTGAGTTAACGCGTACTCCAGAGGAAGATGGGTCTTGATATCCTGGTAGGAAGTGGTGAGAATAAGGGCGATCTGAATAATCCAGGTCACGGCCAGACCAAGATAAAGCCCGCGCCGCTTATTCCAGAGTTCATGCCAGTTCCGGGTAAGAAATATCCGGTCGTAAATCAACGCTATCATCGGAGCTGTCACCATCACCGCTTTACTCCCCATCCCCAGCCCGCAGAGAAAGACTGAAAAGGCATACCAGGGAACCGGGCGCCGGGATAAGGAACCCCGGATAATCGCGTATAACATCCCCAGGTAGAATAGCCCCATCAGAGACTCACACCGCTGGGTGATATAGGTAACACTCTCGGTCTGAAGCGGATGGACCTCCCAGATCAGCACCGCTGCCAGAGCAAGACCGGAGGCGGCAGCTCCATAGCGGAGCGAGAGCCGGGGAGTCAAAAATGTTCTTCGGATGATACCGAAGAGCAGCAGAGCCGAAATCAGGTGAATAGCTAAGTTCGCCAGGTGATACCCGAATGGAGAGCGCCCGCCCAGGAGATAGTTGAGAGAGAGAGTCAGATTAACCACCGGCCGATCCCGGACCGGACTATCAGGAGGCGCGGAAAGTGCTTCGGATAAGGGCCAGATCTTCTCTATATGAGGATTTTTAACAATAATCGACTCATCATCAAAGATAAACGCGCCGTTCAGGCTATTATAGTAGAAAATTATACCAACTGCGACAATGAGAAACTGATAATATATTATATTATACTTTATATCTTTTTTGAGAAACATAGAACTTAGCCATCGCTTTGCTCGGGCAACTTTACCTCTAAGGAAAGCAGGAAATCAGGAGAATTTAAAGTAATCCCCCTCCTGCCTTCCTGCTTTCCTTAGAGGTTATTGTCCCAAGACTTTCAGGTTAATCAGGTAAATCAGGTGCTAAAATAACTCTCAGGTTAATCAGGCGCTAAGTTATAAGATTATACTATACGGATCGGAACAGGAATGAAGCAGATTATGAGTATTATTAAAGCAGCAACAGCCAGCCACACCCGCCCCGGATTTAATGGTGTGATATCATCCAGCGGAGGTCCGTGGCGGCTACCCAGGAACAATATCAATATCCCGATAACAATCCAGAAGGGGGAGGAATAGAGTATACCCAAAAGAACCAGTACTGCCAGAACTAACCTGGTAATTAACTTATGATATCTCCCGAATAGCGCGTAGGAGATATGCCCGCCATCGAGCTGCCCCATCGGAAGAAGATTCAGCCCGGTGACAAAGAGTCCCACCCATCCGGCGAAACCAATCGGCCCCAGGTTTACATCGAAACCAACCGGGATCGGATGATAACGGAGCCAGAAGAGAGCGGTAGTCAGCAGAGAATCTCCCAGATAGAGGCCGGGCTCCGGACGGAAGATATCGGGGTATATCCTGACCAGCGTCATCCCGGAGAATCCCAGAATAATAGCTGCGATAGAGAGTACAAAGCTGGCCAGCGGACCGGCGATACCAACGTCAAAGAGACTTTTGCGATCAACAAATGGAGCGCGGCTGATAATAACGGCACCCATGGTTCCGATTATATTAGGGAAGGGAATAAAATATGGTAGGCTGGTCCGGATCCCGTATCTCTTAGAGACGAAATAATGACTGAATTCATGGAGCCCTAAAATGATGATTAATGTAAATGAAAATGGTGCTCCATTCAGAAGCAAGAGAGGATTAGATAGAATATCGCTGTAAAAGGTGCCGCTGTTCAGGGCGCCGATAAGGAGGGTACTGATCAGGGTAACTACAAATAGCAGAATGGGAATAATGATGCGATTTTTTCTCCGCCCGGGATTGATTGGCGCGAATTTGACCAGCTCTTCTCTCCCGGATCTACTCAGATAAGCAATCAAACCATTAGACCCACCCCGGGAGTTAAGTTCCCGCGACGCTTCAGACGCGGGGATCTGCAATCTCCCCCGGAAACAGAGAAATGATCCCTCATACCCCCACTCCCGAATCTCCATAACCCGAGAGACGTCATCATATAGCTCCCAATTCATGAGTAATAGCCGCAAACCAGCCGTCGCTCTTCGAGCTATGGCGGGTCAAGAAAGGCGCAAAAAACGCAAAATTTCTATAGCGCTCCGGCTGGTTTTTTGTCCGGTCGGATCAGTCAAATCAGTCGGATCTCAAGGTTTCTCGATGACGGGGCACCTTGCCAATGCGTCGTTGAACAGCCTGCCCGCCGTAGCTTTAGCGACGGCTGGTTGAAAGTTGAACAGCTTGCCCGCCGTAGCTTCAGCGAAGGCTGGTTGAACGCCCTTGTCACGTCCTGATTTAAAGTTGTCACCTTCTACTTGTTAAAACTTCTTCTTCCCCCTACCTCTCCCCCTTTTATGGCAGGACCATTACGAGCCCCGAATAAAATTCGGGGGGGGACCAGGACTATTGCCCCCTACCTCACCCCCTTTTTTTATGACAGGACAATTGCAGACAGGACTATTTCCCTCGCATCGAGCTTTATTATTTTGTTTTTTAATAGTCCTGTCTGCAATTGTCCTGTCTCAATTCTTTTTGTCTTTAATCGTCCTGTCCCTAAATCGTCTTGTCTGTAATTGTTCTGTCTGCAATTGTCCTGTCTTTATTTCTTTTTGTCTTTAATTGTCCTGCCTGCAATCGTCCTGCCTACAGTTGGTCATTGGATATTCCTTGTTGAATATTGGATATTCAATTGGTCTTCCACTCCCCAATTCAGGCTATCAGGAAACCAGGATATCAGGTAGGCCTCCAGAGACCAGCTCCTGCCCCTCCCTGCTTCTCCCTCCATTCCCCATTCTCCACTCCCCACCTAGTACAATCTAACCCGCCCCTCCATTCTCCTCAGAGTCTTATCTCCCACTCCATCCACCTTCTTCAACGCTTTCATTTTAATGAACCCGACATACTTATCCCGATAATCGAGAATCCGCTGGGCGGTAGTCGGGCCAATTCCGGGGAGTGTTACCAGTTCATCCAGATCCGCCTCATTGATATTGATGGTGGTATAATAATGACGGGGGAAGAAGATCCAGCCGTCTTCACTCATCTCTATCTCCATATCGCCGGGAAGGAGCGGTCGGGTCATGTAGACAACGTTCGGGTCGTGCGTTCCCTGCTCACCGGAGGGACGGACCCCCAGAAACTCCGGATCGGGCAATGCTTCCCGCAGTTCCCGATAGAGTGCGGGATGCGGCGTAGCGGACCGGATGAATGACGCCCGCAACTGCAGCGCTCCCCCCACCAACCCCCAGCCCAGAGCCGCCGCCAGACCCGCCAGCATCCATCTCTCCTTCGTAGTCAGATTTTCCAGTCGAAACCACATAATAAAGTTGGAAATTCGACTTAACCAACATTGTAGCCGCGGTCGCTGACCGCGGAATCCAGGACCGGGGTCAACGCCCCCGGCTCCAGGGCAACATTCTAACCGCGGTCACTGACCGCGGAAATACCAGGACCGGGGTCAACGACCCCAGCTACAGGCCGCCAGCCCAGGCGAAAGCGACAACTTTCATCTTTTTTATCCGCCATAGTGCTTGCATCCCGAACTTGATTCGGGGCTTTAGCGACGGAGGAAGGCACTTTTCCGCCAGAGGCGGATCAGCCTCTGGCTGAAGCGCATTTAAAACTTTAGGCACTTCTTTCTACTTTAGGCACTTCTTTCACAACGATATTAACCAGCCGACCCGGTATCACGATCACCTTGACCACCTCTTTTCCCTCAAGATAACCGCTCACCGTATCATCAGCCAGCGCGGCCTTCTTCACCGTATCTTCTTTCGCGTCAGCGGAGAGAGTCAGACGGCTCCGGACCTTCCCGTTTACCTGAACGGCAATCGTCACCTCTTCCACCCGGAGAGCGTCCGGATCCACCTCCGGCCAGGAACCCCGGAAGATGCTCTCCGGATGACCGAGCCGGCTCCATAATTCCTCAGAGAAATGGGGCGCGATCGGTCCGATCAAAATCAGCATACTCTCCACCGCCTCCCGCAGGACCGCCGGGTGAACATCACCGGGGGAGCGGACCGTATTCAATAATTCCATTACCGAGGAGATCCCGGTATTGAAACGGAACCCGCCTTCGATCGCCTCGGTGACCTTCCTGATACTGGTATGGGTCTTACGGCGGAGAACCTTACTTGCTTCATCAAGATCGGAAGGTATCCGTAGATCCGAATCTTTCAGTCCGCCGGCGGCGCTCTCCACCGTATCCCAGAGCCGATTCAGAAACCGCCAGGACCCCTGCATCCTCTCCGCCGACCAGATCCGTTCCTGGTCGGGTGGGGTATCGGAGAGCATATATAGCCGCACGCAGTCAGCTCCGTACTTATCGATCATCCGGTCGGGATCGACAATATTGAGTTTGGACTTGCTGATCTTCGTCATCTCCTCCCGGACCTTCCCCCCGCAGACCGAGCAGCGCCCTCCGACAATAGCATCCCCTTCCCGCTCTCCGCCTTCTACCTGGTCCTCCGGTATCCACTTACATTTCTCGCAGTAATAAGCGGTCTTGCAGACCATCCCCTGACAGAAGAGTCTCCGGGCCGGCTCTTTAAAATCCAGGTATCCCAGATCGTGGAGGACCCGGGTGAAGAAACGGAAGTAGATCAGGTGCATGGTGGCATGTTCTATTCCGCCGATATAGAGATCGATCGGCATCCAGTAACGAACTTTCTCGGGCGTAAAGGGCGCGCCCTCATCGCCGGGCGAGCAGTAGCGGAGAAAGTACCAGGAGCTATCGACGAAAGTATCCATGGTATCCGTCTCCCGGCGTCCGGGACCGCCGCATCGGGGACAGAGACAGTTGACAAAGGTCTCGCTCGACTCCAATGGGTTTCCCGGTTTGTCAAAGTCCACGTCCATCGGAAGCTCCACCGGCAGCTCCGCTTCGGGGACCGGTACCGCCCCGCATTTTTCACAGTAGATAATCGGGATCGGGGCGCCCCAGTATCTCTGCCGGGAGAGGAGCCAGTCCCGGAGCCGGTAGTTGATCTCAGCTCCGCCGATATCCTCCTCGGCGAGCCAGGCGATAATATCACTCATCGCCTCGGTATTTATCCGGCCGGAGAAAGGTCCCGACTCGATCATGATCCCGGGGTCCACATAGGCTTCAATCATCTTATCCGGAACAAGTTCTTCCCCTTCCGGCTGAATCACCACCTTGATCGGGATATCATATTTCCGGGCGAATTCGAAGTCCCGCTGATCGTGGGCCGGGACCGCCATCACCGCGCCGGTGCCATAGGTCATCAGGGCGAAGTTTGCCACCCAGAGGGGGATCTTCTCCCCGTTGACGGGGTTGGTGACATGGAACCCGGTCCGGACCCCGACTTTCTCCAGATCCGCCAGCTCCCGGACGGACCTTCCCTCCCTCCGCATCCTGCCCGCCGCCTCCATCACCTCTTCTTCCCGATCGGTCCCCTTGACCAGCTTTTCAATCAGGGGATGTTCCGGGGCCAGCGACATGAAGGTTACCCCCCAGAGCGTATCCGGGCGGGTGGTAAAGATCGGAATTTCCTCTCCGGTCTCGGTGACCTTGAAGACCACCCGGGCGCCCTCCGACCGGCCGATCCATTCTTCCTGCATCTTGATCACCCGGGAGGGCCAGGTATCCTTCAGTTCTTCATGTCCATCGAGAAGCTGCTGGGCGTAACTGCTCATCTTGAAGAACCACTGATTGAGATCCTTCTGGTCGACCGACGATCCGCACCGTTCGCAGGTCCCATCTCCCATCACCTGCTCGTTGGCCAGCACCGTCCCGCAGGATTCACACCAGTTGACCGGGGCGACCTTCTTCTCGGCCAGGCCATGCTTATAGAAAAGGAGGAAGAGCCACTGGGTCCAGCGATAGTATTCGGGCCGGCTGGTGGCCAGCTCCCGGGACCAATCATACCCCCATCCGGCCCGGGCCATCTGGGTCTTCATATGGGCGATATTCCGTTCGGTGAACTCTTCCGGGTGGAGCGGCTTCTCCCCGGCCAGTTTCGCGGCCGCGGCCTGTTTCCGGGCCGCGTTCTCGGCCGGGAGGCCGAAGGAGTCCCAGCCCATCGGAGAGAGGAGATTATACCCCTGGAGGATCTTATAGCGGACGATCACATCCCCCAGGGTATAGTTTATGACATGCCCCATATGGAGCACCCCGGAGGGATAGGGGTACATGGTCAGGCAGTAGAACTTCTCCTTCTTCTCGTCAAAGTCCCGGGCGGTAAAGAGCCCCATCTCCCGCCAGCGGGCCTGCCACTTCGGTTCAATATTTTTAAAATCATACTTATCCATTAATTTTTACTCCGTAAAAATTATCATCTTTTACTCATACATTCATCTTCCATCTTTCAGACAACTTTTTTACCACAAATTTGCGGAGACACAAAGGAAAGATAAATACACAGGAGATAAATACGCAGGAGAAATGAAACCAATCACCCAGTCCTAACTTGTAGACACTTTCTGGACGATCGTCCAGAAAGTGTCTACAAGATGGAAGGGAAGATATTTGAAGATTGAAGTTATCACCCCGCCTTGCGTTTCTCCTGCCGAGGTCAACGACCTTGACAACAAGTGGCAAGGCGAAACTGTAGCCGCGGTCGCTGACCGCGGCAGGGCCAGTCCGGGGTCAGCGACCCCGGCTACAGGGAGCACACAGAGGAACCAATCACCATTTATACTCTATCTTCTTCTCTCTCAAACTCCGTGTTGATGCCTTTCACAAACCCCTAGAGTTCAGTTATGTCTTTTTCCGGCAGCCGAAAACTCTTCAGCAGCGCAATATTGCGAAGATCAGACTCGGGTGTATCTTTCGGGGTCTCCAGGATAAAGGTCTTATCCTGGAGAGCGGGATACCGGGCGATCCTCCGCATCCCGGCCAGCCCCATCTTGCCCTGACCGATATGCTCGTGCCGGTCCCGGCGGGTGCTCAGGCCGAATTTAGTATCGTTGAAGTGGACCACTCTCAATCGGTCCAGCCCGATCAGCCGGTCGATCTCTTCCATGGTCTCATCCAGGCCCCGGACGGTCGCGATATCGTATCCGGCGGCATAACCGTGACAGGTGTCGAAGCAGAGATAGAGTTTTTCCCCCACCCCGGACCGCTCCATGATCTCAGCGATATACTCGAACCGGTGGCCCAGGCTGGTTCCTTCGCCGGCGGTATTTTCCAGGAGAATTCGGGTTTTCAGTTCAGGAATATTTTCGATCGATTCCCGGAGCGATTCCGCCATCTTCCGGATCCCGGCCTCTTTGCCCTCTCCCAGGTGGTGCCCGACATGGATAACAAAACCATCGGCTCCCAGCTGATCCGCCCGCTCCAGCTCATTCCGAAAGGCAATCATCGACTTACGGTAGATCGTCTCATCCGGGGCGGATAGATTAATCAGGTAAGGGGCGTGGACGATCACCGGCCGGATATCTTCCTGCTGACAGAGGAGATGAAACATCTTCAGTTCCTCCGGATCGAACGGCTTGACCTTCCACCCCCGGGGATTCCCGCTGAAGATCTGGACCGCCTCGCAGCCGGCCGCTTTCGCGCGCCCCACCGACTTTGATACCCCGCCGGCGATTGATATGTGAGCTCCAATTCGCATGATATTAGAAGGGTAAGCAGTAAGCAGTGAGCGGTAAGCAGTGGGCCAAGCTACCGCTCACTGCTTACCGCTAACTGCTTACCGCTAACTGCTTACTGCTAACTGCTTACCTCTCTCCTTCTCCAAAAACCTCCGCGGTATAAACATAAACCTCCGTCTCCGGGTCCTTCCAGGCATCCGGGGGGAGTCCGGCTTTGTGGGCGGCGCAGGAGGAGAGAAACTCTTCTTTCGACATATGGTGCTCGGTCGCTACCTGAGGGAGGTAGGTCCCGGTCCGCCAGCCCCGCTTGATATAGATCCCGTGCTTGCCCAGTTCCACTTCTTTCATCGGATCACTGATCCTCCGCATCGGGGAGAGAACCGAGATCTCAATTTTTATATCGTCCAGCTCGCCCGGCTGAACCGGCCGGAAACGGGTGTCGCGCAGAGATGCCGCCAGGGCCATCCCCCGCACCACCTGGTAGAGCGGACGGTTGGCGGTAAACTGGCCGATACAGCCCCGGAGCTGACCTCTCTCATTTAAGGTGACAAAAGCCCCCTGATGGCCCTGAAGTTCCGGATCATCCACCGGCTCGTCCGGCAGCGGACGCCCGTTGACCGCGTCGGTCAGCGCCTGACGGGCGATCTCCAGCAGCCTCTGCCGGGAAGCTTCACTCAATCCTTCATCTACTATTTTTTCCTCGTTCATTATCTTCTCCTTAACCGGATTCTTACTTTCACTGGTTCGGATAAAAGCCACCGCCCCGTACCCCACCACCCGATTCTTATCCCCGTAGGAACTGTCAGCGGAGTTGGAGTGATTCAGGATCTCCACCCGGTCCACCCCCAGAATTTCCGCCGCCTCCATGGTGGCCAGAACCGCCTTCTCCCCGCAGAGTGTGCAGACCAGGTTGGATACCTTCCCGGGGATATACTTCTCCCGGACCGCGACAACTTTTTCCCGGTCCATTGACCTGATCGCCTCCAGGGTCTCCCGGTCTATCCGGCGGGAGTCTCCATCCGGGGGATAATGGGTCATATCGGTGCTGCAGACTATTATCGCCTCCGGGGTTTTCTCCATCGCTTCAGCCAGAACTTTTCCCAGCTTATCGATAACCCGGTCATCCGCCTGACCGATCAGGATTGGAACTATCCTGAACTCTTTCAGAACTTCCTGAAGGAAAGGCAGCTCAACCTCCAGAGAATGTTCCTGGCTATGGCCCTGAGGAAAATAATTAAAATTCTTATCCTGCTCCCGGATCCAGTTCGCCAGTTTCTTATCCACCGGGACCACGCCGAGCGGCGTCCGGTAGCCGTCATCTCCGAAGACCGATACCCCGGGAAAATAGGCCTTATGAGAGCACCCGATCAGGAAGACCGTCTTTACCCCGGAATCTTTAAGGAGCTTGAATGAAAAAGCGGCCGTCGGGCCGGAATAAACATATCCGGCGTGGGGAACAATCAGAGCAAGCACCTCCCCTCCCGGTTCTTCGACATCCGCCTCGTCGAGAAACCCTCTAATCATCTCCCTCAACCGGGATGGATTAGCGGGATAGAAACCTCCCGCCACCGCCGGAGGACGGATATTACCACCCGGCCCTTCTTTCAGCGCGGGACCCTCCGATTCGGAACAGGCGGAGATAGGAATGAGCAGGAGGAGAATGATTAAGGGACTTATCTTTCGCGAATATTTCATGATGATTACTATACCATAATTCAAATGATTAGCCGCCGATTTTTTCGAGCTTATTAAATATCCCGGAATAATCTAGCTTCTTAGACACCAACTTTTTAGACGGAATAATTAAAGAAAATTGCTATAAACAATAGGATCATATTTCTAAATATCCGTTATTGACTTATTATCAAGCGGATAGAACTCTTTTAAATGCCTGACATTATCTTCAGTCTTGCCGCAAGACTGAAGGCTTCGTCAATGTTTTTATCCGCTGAAACCAGACTGATTTTATTCCCGCTATAGATAACCTGTATGATTGTAATTACCAATATGGCCCACACATAATTACAGAGAACCAATACTATTAACATTTAGATTAATTCTCGGTTGACATAATCATCAGTGTCGTTAATATTCATACTATTATTTTTTCGCAGAAAAAATAATATGGGGCTGTAGCTCAGCTGGGAGAGCACATGGCTGGCAGCCATGGGGTCAGGGGTTCGAACCCCCTCAGCTCCATAAAAAACCGGATCACTTGTGATCCGGTTTTTTTATGCTCTGATATATGTCCTGAACTGAATCATTACATCCAACGTATATACTATCACCAACCATCATAAATCTCTGAAACCACTCTAATCATAACGGAGGCAGGTATATGAAATTAAAAGTATTATCCATTATTCTCATATCGGCATCACTGGTAACGACCGGATACGCGGCAACCGATCAGCCAGCGTATTACCATTCCTTCTTACTGGATGAAAGCACCTTTAAGCTGGGAGATACATTTATCAGACCGCCGGTCCTCCGGAAGACATACACCTTCCAGGTCGATCGGATCCCCATAGCGGCCCGTTTAAAGACTGAGATATTTCACCAGGGGTCGACGGAACTGCCGAAGATATCGGTGAACGGTAAGCCGGCCGGCTTCCTCTCTCCCCGCTGGGCGGACCTCTCATCCCGGGATTACGAAATCTTTTTTTTCGACCAGGGCGAAGGATTCTCCCAGGCCTTCGACTACAACAACTGGACTACGGCTGATTGCTGGATATCACCTGACCTGCTGAAGATCGGAGAGAATAAACTCCTTATAACCACCGCCCGGGCCGAAACATCCCAGGCCGATGATATCAAACTGAGAAATATCGAGGTTGAGATTCGATATCTGGACCGGGAGGACAAGGTAACCGACTTGAGACAAAAAAGCAGAAACCTCCCCCTCCCTTATTCCTCCGGGGACAATCAGGCCGAGATTCCGGAGAAGCAGACCCATATCAAGTCCCGGGAAAAGAGCAAAAAAGAAATCCTGAACCAGCAGGCGAAGAATACGAAAAGTGATAAAAGAGCGTCCGGGGCGACCGCTGTCGCCGCGAAAACCCTTAAGCGGGGTGATCCGGTCCCGGACTTCAATGTAAAGAGACTGGACGGAGAGACCATCTCTCTGAAAGATCTCCGGGGAAAGGTGGTCCTCCTGGACTTCTGGGCTACCTGGTGTCCCCCCTGCCGCCCGGAGATCCCCAGAATCCGGGAAGCCTACCAAAAATACCACGGGCGGGGCTTCGAGGTAATCGGCATCAGCCTGGATAAAAGCCGGAAAAAGCTGGAGAAGTTCATCAAGGATAAGAAGATAATCTGGCCCCAGGTATTCGATGGAAAAGGATGGAGAACCGCTCTGGCAAAACTCTACGGAGTCCACAGTATCCCCCGTCCGATCCTTCTCGACCGGGAGACCCTGGTCTATACCCCCAATGCCCGGGGAAAGAAGCTGGACCGGGCCCTGGCCGAGCTATTCAAAGACGACAGGAATTGAAACCTCGATCTCGGGAAGCTTAACCAGGCCCTGCTTGATCAAGGGCTTGCAGTAAAAGCCGGTGAAGACCGCGCTTATCAGCCCGAAGGTTCAGATAAGTCATATTCATTACAGACCCTCTTTCTCCGGATCCCAGTGAAATAAATAAAATTTTTATTGACCGCCTGGGTGTTTCTATATATAGTAACACAACCATGACGAAAAAGACTGAAAACGCAGTAGTTGTTCTTAGTTGGCGCTGGCCCCGGCAATAGCCGCGGTCTGCCTCCGTTTTCATTAAAGGTGTCAATACCGCGGGCAAACCCGAAGAATGCCCGCGGTTTTTTCTTTGCCACTAAGACACAAAGGCACAAAGAAGAAGAAAGGGATTAATAATAAACAGATCATAACATTAGCGAAGATTCGCGAGCAGCGCAAAATGACCTTCGGTCATCGCGGGGTAAAATTAGCGGTTTATAAAAAAGAAGGTCGAGGCGAGGTGAACAATTCGCGTAATTTCTCCGCCCCGAAGTTTTAATCGGGGGCGAAATTCGTAGTTCAGAGAAGGCCGAGGGACATGAGGACGAAGGACGAAAAGAGGCCGAGGCAGGGGGGCAATCCAGGAGAAAGGCGACAACTTTAGGCACTTTAAACTTAAGGCACTTTAGGCACTCTTATATCCAATCTTGAGTCATCGACAACTTTTTATTAACATTGATAACCAGTAAATTCTAAATATACGGAGTTCACCATGTATTATCCAGACAAAAAACTATTTTTGGAGAAAGCCCGCCAGGGCAACCTGATCCCGGTCTATACCGAACTGGTCGCCGACCTGGAGACACCGGTCTCGGCCTTCATGAAACTGGGCGACTCTCCCTATGCCTATCTGCTCGAGAGCGCGGAATCCGGCGGCGGGATCGGCCGCTACTCATTTATCGGCAACTCTCCTTCCCTGGTATTCCGGAGCCGGGGGAACGAAGCCGAGATCATCGAAGACGGTCAAACAAAAAAGGTCCGGGCGGAAAATCCCTTTATGATCCTGAAAGGGCTGCTCAAGAACTACCGCCCGGTAAGAGACGAGAACCTCCCCCCCTTCTTCGGAGGAGCGGTCGGTTATATCAGCTACGACTGCGCCCGCTACTTCGAGAAACTCCCCGACCAGAAACTCGATGAGTTGAATCTCCCGGAACTGAATTTTATGATCACCGATACCATCATCATCTTTGACCGTTTGATGAATAAGATCAAGATCGTCGCTAACGCCCATATCGGGGGAGATCCCGGACGCGACTACGATGACGCCATCGGCCGGATCGAGACGGTGCTGGGGCAGTTGATGGGTGTCTCCCCCGGAACCTACTTCCAGCCGCCGTCGATCCGGAAGCAGGCGGATCTGAAATCAAATTTTTCTCAGAAAGAGTTTGAAAAGGCGGTCCGGGCGGCCCAGGAGTACATCAAGGCCGGGGATATCCTCCAGGTGGTCCTCTCCCAGCGTTTCCAGGCCGAGACAACCTGCCCCCAGTTTGATATCTACCGGGCGCTGCGGACAATCAATCCATCCCCCTATATGTTCTTCCTCAAGTTTGATGATCTCCATCTGATCGGATCGTCGCCTGAGATCATGACCCAGGTCATCGATGACGAGGTAAGGGTCCGGCCGATCGCCGGAACCCGCCCCCGGGGAGGATCGGAAAAAGAAGATCTCCGGCTGGAGAAAGAACTTTTATCCGACCCTAAGGAATTGGCCGAACACATCATGCTGGTCGATCTGGGCCGGAATGATGTCGGCCGGGTCGCCGTAACCGGATCGGTCCGGGTCAGTGATATGATGACCATCGAGCGGTATTCTCATGTAATGCATATAGTCTCGGATGTCCGGGGAAAGCTCCAGCCGGGAGAAGACGCCTATTCGGCCTTTGCCGCCACCTTCCCGGCCGGTACCGTTTCGGGGGCGCCCAAAATCCGGGCGATGGAGATCATCGATGAACTGGAGCCGATCCGGCGCGGGCCCTACGCCGGGTCGGTGGGATACTTCAGCTTCGATGGGAACCTTGACTCCTGCATCACTATCCGGACTATAATCGTCAAAGACCGAACCGCGTTCATCCAGGCCGGCGCCGGGATCGTGGCCGATTCCGTCCCGGAGAAAGAACACCAGGAGTGCCTGAATAAAGCCCGGGCGCTCTTCCGGGCCGTTCAGATGGCCGAAGGAGGATTATCATGATTCTGATGATAGATAACTACGATTCATTCGTATATAACCTGAAACAATACATGGAAGAACTGGGCGAAGAAGTGCTGGTCCGGCGAAACGATCAGATTACGATCGAAGAGATAGAATCGCTTGACCCCGCCTCGATCGTCATCTCCCCCGGTCCGGGAAGGCCGGAAGAGGCCGGATTGAGCGTGGAGATCATCACCCATTTTGCCGGTAAAATCCCCATCCTCGGGGTCTGCCTGGGCCATCAGGCGATCGCCCAAGCCTTCGGCGGCACCATCAAAAGAGCCGAGCGCCTCATGCACGGCAAAACCTCACCGGTCAGCCATGACGGGAAGACCATCTTCTCCGGCCTCGATAACCCCTTTGAGGCCACCCGATACCACTCCCTGATAGTCGAGGAGGAATCACTCCCCCCCATTCTTGAGATCAGCGCCCGGACCCCGGAAGGGGACATAATGGGACTCCGCCATAAGGAACTGCCGGTGGAGGGAGTGCAGTTCCACCCCGAATCAATTCTCACCAGATCCGGCAAACAGATCCTGCGAAATTTTATTACCGGCCGGACCGAACGGATCCCGATAAAAGAGGCCCTGAGCCGGGTGACAGGCGGAGACAATCTCTCCCGGGAGGAAGCCGCCTCGGTAATGGATACGATTATGAACGGTGACGCCACCCCGGCCCAGATCGCGGCCTTCATAGTCGCTCTCCGGATGAAAGGAGAGACAGTGGAGGAGATCAGCGGATGCGCGCAGATCATGCGGGAGAAGGCTAAGATCATTAAGGTTCCGGAAGGCAAGATCGTGGTCGACACCTGCGGTACCGGCGGAGACAAGAGCGACACCTTCAACATCTCGACCGCCGCCGCCCTAATCGCCGCCGGGGCCAGGATTACCGTCGCCAAGCATGGCAACCGCTCGGTCTCCAGCCGCTGCGGCTCGGCGGATGTCCTCAAGGAACTGGGAGTCAATATAATGGCTCCCCCGGAGGTACTGGAAGAGTGCCTGGCCGAGATCGGGATCGCCTTCCTCTTCGCCCCGCTCCTCCACGGAGCCATGAAGCACGCGATCGGCCCCCGGAGAGAGATCGGGGTCCGGACCATCTTCAACATCCTCGGCCCCCTCTCCAATCCGGCCGGCGCCGATGTCCAGCTCCTCGGAGTCTACGACAGAACACTCACCGGGACCATGGCCCGGGTCCTCGGTGACCTGGGTAGCAAGAGAGCCTGGGTAGTCCACGGAGAGGATGGTCTCGACGAGATCACACTCACCGCCGGGACAATAGTCTCGGAACTGAAAGAGGGAGAGGTTAAAACCTTCCAACTCCAACCGGAGAAATTCGGGCTCGGCATCTGCCGCCCGGAAGAACTGAAAGGCGGCGGACCGGAAGAGAACGCGAAGATCATCCTGGAGATCCTGAAAGGAGAGAAAGGCCCCAAACGGGACATAGCCCTCCTCAACGCCGGAGCCGTAATAATGCTGGGCGGCGGCGCCGTCACCCTCCTCGAAGGAATCAAAAAAGCCCAACAGTCGATCGATTCCGGCCAGGCAATGAAAAAGTTAGAAAGCTTGCGGGAATTAACCGGCAATGATTCGTAAAAAGAAAGAGGATTTCTTACTCATCCAAGACCCCTGCCCCGGTTGATTCAACCGGGGCAGGTGAATCAGTTCAAAAGCTAACTTGCTCTTTCCAACACCTTACCTCGATATCATTCTGAGTTTTTCAAGATTTTCGACTATTCGCCGACCTGGATCGTGATTTGGATTTATGGCCTTTATTGATCGCTTTTCGTGGTCTTTGATTATGCTCTGGTTTCGGGGTATTATAATCGAAGTCTTCCAGTCTTTCCCGCGGGATTCTACCGCCGATTATCCTCTCCAGTTTTTTAATCATATCATCATCTTCAGGTGTAGTGAGCGTAAAGGCGTCCCCGTTACGTTCGGCTCTCCCGGTCCGGCCTATCCGGTGAATATAGTCATCAGCGGTGGCGGGAATATCAAAATTTATAACATGAGAAATATTCTCTATATCAAGGCCGCGGGCGGCAATATCGGTGGCAACCATTATATGATAAGTCCCATCTTTAAAGCCTTTAAGAGCGGACTGCCGCTGAGCCTGGGAACGATTACTGTGGATGCTGGTAACTGTATAATTTTTTTTGGCAATTTTTTTCGCGAGACTTTTAGCGCGATATTTAGTGCGTGTAAAAATCAGGACCGAATTTGTATCCGTATGCTCGAGTATTTTTAATAATAATTTAGGTTTTAGATGCTGTGGCACCGGGAAGATGGAGTGTGAGACGGTGTGGGCCGGGCGACTGAGCCCGATCGCGACTCTTCTGGGGTTATGAAGTACCTGCTTAGCCAGCGCTTCTATCTCCCGGGGAAATGTGGCGGAAAATAGCATTGTCTGTCTCTTTTTCGGAAGATACGAAAGGATTCGCTTTATATCGGGAAGAAAACCCATATCGAGCATGCGATCGGCCTCATCAAGCACCAGCACATTTATTCTATCCAACTTCGCGTAACCCTGATTAATCAGGTCCAGTAACCTTCCCGGGCAAGCCACGATGATATCTACCCCGCGGCGCAAGGCTTTTATCTGCGGAGCCGCGCCCACACCGCCATAGACAGTCGTGCTGCGGATACCTGTTCTGTACTGTAGAATATCGATATTCTCTTTGATCTGGGCCGCCAATTCACGGGTAGGCGTAACAATTAATACAGTCGCGTATTTATGCTGGTCGACTAATAATTTATGCAGGATAGGCAATACAAACGCCGCGGTTTTGCCGGTTCCGGTCTGGGCTGTTCCTATCAGGTCTGTTCCTGACATCGCTAATGTGATCACCTTTTTCTGAATCGGTGTCGGCTCGGAATATCCGGCTTTTTTTATTCCCGCCTCAAGACGGGAATCTAAATTAAACTGATTAAAATTCATTAATTTCCTTTGTTTTGATATTTATTCTGTCTCTGGATGGGAAATCCCCGATCGCAGAGTGTCATTCAGACTGTGACATAACATTGAGAGGAGCGGAATGGATGGCTACTTTAACCCGGAATATGAAAATATATTCTTAATCCACAGGAAGGGATGGCTTCCTTTTTCTGCCGTGATTTTGAATTTCATCCATCCAGAAAGTTTCTAATATTTGCTTCTGATTGAACCCCGGCCAGAGCTCTGGAAATCTTGCCATCCTCAATAAAGGCGATAAAGGGAACTCCCATTACTCCGTAAGCCCGGGCCGCGTCCCGATTTTTCGAGGCATCAATCTTGAATACCGCGTTGGCGTGCTGTTTATTTATCTGCGCGATAATCGGTTCCTGCATCTTACAGGCGCCGCATGAGGGGGTATAAAAATACAGGACCGTCTTTTCCCCGGATCTGATTCTATTGCCTGATGCTTTATGGAGGGTAGGCGCCGCCTTCCCCTTCATTCTCCCGGCCCTTAATTTCATCAGCCCGCGCGGAAGTAACATGAAGAGCAATAATACCACCCCAATAATAATAATAATGTTCATATCTTCTCTGTTTTTTTTCTGTCTGCTTTTACAATGAAATCCAAAGCATGGTATACTCCCCACAGAGGAGTTTGACCAAGGGAATATTTTTTCAATCACCTTTATGTTGGTCGATGACTAGTGTGCCCCTTTGCCCTTCAAGGTCTCCATTCCCGGGCAGTCTTCAATGAATGATTATTCATATTCCGATTTGAAACCGATCTGACGGAGTGATGGATCGGGGGGAGGCTCGATAAGTTGGCTGATGATTTCAAAGATAGCTTGAATTTTTTCTTCATGTCCCCGGAAGTTTTGCTCTAATTCGTTAATCCTTCGATCCAGTTCAGTGTAAGAAGCAATCATACGGCGCAAGCGAACAAATACTCTCATAATCTCAATATTAACCTGAATAGCCCTGGAGTAGGGTGGGGAGTACCCACTTCACAATAAGTTAACAACTTAACAACGTCCCCTAAATTCCAATCAATACCTGCCGAGCTTCCTTCTGCTTTGAATGGGCCCTCAGTATTATCTTCGGATAGGTTCCATATTCTTTCGCCACCGCGGCGGCAATCGCTTCCGCCGGGAAGGCTCTCTTTAATTCTTTCAGGCCGGGGTGATCCTTTTCCTTCAATGACTTAATCTCCAGAAACTGCTCCTTCACCCAGACCACAAAACTATCGCTCCCCAGGATCGCCCCCGCTTTTACTTCTTTCAGCGGATTGGCCAACTTCTTTGAGAGACCCCGCAAGACAAAATCCCGATACCTGAGCCTCCCCTTCTTATAATCCCCACCCATGTACGCCAGGACTACATAGTGACAGAGAAAATCGTCTCGGCTCTGTATCTTCAAATACCCCGGAGGATGTGAAGGAGAGAATTGACATTTGACATCCATTCCTGATACTCTCTATTCTAATAATACAAACTATTGGCCAAAACATCGTTCATCCTTATCTTAATTGAGGGGGTTGAGGGGGAGGAATTATTATGGAAGAGTGGGAAAAGATACTTAACAGTTGTATTTCTGATAGCGCTACTCTCTGCAAATATCTTGATCTTGACACAGGGGAAACTGATAAAGTCATTGCAGAGTATCCCATGCGAATAAATACTTATTACCTGAGCCTCATAAAAGGGAAAGGCGACCCTATATGGAAGCAATGTGTGCCTGATATTTTGGAAATTAAAAAGAAACTAGGAAGAAGAGACCCTCTGCTTGAAATAAATCATTCGCCTATTGATGGATTGGTTCACAGGTATAAAGATAGAGTGCTTCTTATTGTATCTGACATGTGTGCGGGATACTGCCGTTTCTGCACACGAAAAAGGATGGTAGGAACACAAGAGAACGTTCTCCAGGAAAAGGTTTTTCTAAAAGCCCTTCAGTACATCAAGCAACACAAGAAGATAAGGGATGTTATTATTTCAGGGGGCGACCCGCTTATCCTGGATGATAATAAACTTGAATACTATATTAAAAATATCAGGGAGATTAAACATGTTGAGATCATTCGAATAGACAGCCGAACACCCTGTTTCCTTCCGCAGCGAATAACATCACAGCTATGTAAGATGCTTAAAAAATATTCGCCTATATATCTCAATACCCATTTTAACCATTTTCAGGAAATAACCAGGGAAAGTCGCAAAGCCTGTAAGATGTTAGCCGAAAGTGGCATCGTTCTGGGGAATCAGACTGTTTTATTAGCTGGTGTTAATGATAATGCCGAAACATTAAAGAAGCTTTTCGAAGGATTACTTACCATGTGCGTCAGGCCTTATTATCTGTATATTCCTGATGCGGTAAAAGGCACATATCATTTCCGGGTAAGTATTGCCAAAGCTGTCAGTATTATGAAAGAGTTGATAGGACATACTTCCGGCCTGGCTATACCACATCTCGTTATAGATTTGAAGCATGGTGGAGGGAAAACGCCGCTGCTTCCCAAGTATATTATTAAGCATAAAGGAAGAAGATATGTGTTTAAGAATTTTGAGAATGAGAAATTCTATTACGCGGATATCTCTTGAGAGAAGCATATGGATATAGGTATAGCCCGTGAAAACAGGCCGGAAGAATTAAGGGTTATTTTAAGACCGGAAGAATTAAGAGATATTGCCGCATCGCACAGTGTTATTGTTGAGCAAGGCGCCGGCGAAGGGATAGGCATTAAAGACAGCAGTTATGAAGATGTGGGAGCGAGGATTGCTGAGAAGAAAGAGGTATATGCCTGTTCTTTAGTTGTACGGCTTAAAGAGCCACAAGAAGAAGAGCTCGCATTAATGAAGCCTGGTTCAGTTATGTTTTCCATGATGCATCTGCCGGGAAACCCTCATCTGCGAGACCTGTTAAAAAAATACAGGATCATAGCTATTGCTATGGATGAAGTCGAAAATCCTCTGGGAGAACGGGAAATAGAAGCGCTTCATCAAACAGGTTATCTTGGTATGGAAAAGGGATTTGAGCTCTGGGGAGGAAAGCCATCTGAGTGTGTGGTAAAAATCATGGGATATGGTCATCTTGCTTATGGAGCTATCCAGTGTGCCGCAAGAAAATTTGCCCGGATAATCATATTAAACAAACATGACTTTAAGAATATGCGAGAACATATCCCGGGAACGGATATATTGGTTAATGCCATAAACTGGCCAATGGAGAAGAGAGGAAAAGAATTTATCATCACTCGTGATATGTTAATACTGTTTAAAAAAGGAGCCATTATTCTTGATTTGATTTCCAACCCACCCGGGCAATCTCCTATTGAAACTATGCATCCAACCACACTGGATAACATTTCATATCTTGTTGATAATATTATTCATACTTCCTGCTGGGGGTGGCCTGGGTTGGACCCTGTTAATATTTCCAAGCGATATAGTCTACAAGTTACTCCTATTCTAAAAGAAATCGCAGAGACCGAAATTGATAACCTTCCGGAATATATCAGACTCGCGACGCATAAATAAGGCGTTTTGATTATTGCTTTGTCTTGTGACTTTTTTTAGTGCCCTACGCGGTTAATTTTCCTGCTCATACATCAATTTAACAATCCCCTTTACGTGGTCGATGACTGGGTCGGTGACTCTCGGGGAATCAGGCAAAACCACCGGCAGGAAAGTCACATACACAGAGCTTCTTCTTTACCGGAACCACCGGATACTTTAACCCGGAATATGAAAAAATAGTCTTACTCCAGGAAACATAATGGCTTTAAAACACGATTTCCGGGGTAAAATTTTACCCCGCGATGAATGAAGTTCATTTTGCGGGGCGGCAGCTTAAGATCAGAAAATCGGGGGTAATATTACGTCAGAGCCCAGGGGACAATCTATTGCTGTGGCGAATCCACAATAACCCTGCGCCTTTCTCCAGGAATCCATTAAGAAAAGAATGAAAGAAAAAAGTATATTTACTTAGGTTATTAACGTCTTGAAGAAGAAATAGCCATGGGTCAAACCCCTCTTCGAGGTACAAACTTAATTATTGGCTGACAATCTCCTGGTAAATCCGGTTCACCCGCCGGGACAACTTCTTATCCTTCTCCATTTTCTTCTCTATCCGATGATGAGTATGGGTCAGGGCCGCTCCACTTATTCCTCCCAGTTCCTCTCCCAGCTCACTAAGACTCTTTTTTCGGAAATTCAATCTATAACTCAGTTCAATCAATACCTGCCGGGCCTCCCTCTGCTTCGAATGAGCCCTCAGTATTATCTTCGGATATGTTCTGTATTCTTTCGCCACCAAGCCGGCGATCTCCTCCGCCGGGATTAATCTCTTCAGCTCCTTCAGGCCGGAGTAATCCTGATTCTTCAATGCCTTGATATCCAGAAACTGCTCCTTGACCCAGACCACAAAACTATCCGAACCCAGAATCGCGCCCGCTTTGGCTTCCTCCAGGGGATTATTCAGCTCCTGTAACAGCCCCCGCAGGACAAAATCCCGGTACCGGATTCTCCCCTTCTTATTATCACCCCCCATGTAGGCCAGAACTCCTCCGTAGCAGATAAAATCATCTCTCTCAGCTATCTTGAGAAGCCCCGGAAAACTACTCCAGGTATAAGCCTTGAGGATCTTACTCTTCTCCTCGATGGAGATATTACGATATTTTCTAAATCGTACCGGATTGAGGTAAATATAGCGGCTCAGTTCCAATAAATATTCATCCGCTTCCACCAGGATAGCCTTGTAACGCCCCTGGTAGAGATGCCCACTCTTGTGATGGCGCAGGTTGTAATAGGTGATGTAGGCCGTGTTGAAGCGCTGCATGAATCGGCCCAGATTTGCGTCCGGTGTCCTCAATAAGAAGTGTACATGTTATCTAACAGAGCATAGCAATGCACTTCCACGTTAAACGCTTCGACACTATCTCTTAAGGCCTTAAGGAATCTTAGCCGATCCTTATCGTCCCCGAAGATCCTTGCCCTCCGGTTCCCCCGGCAGGCAACATGATACCAGGCCCCCGGATATTCAATTCTCAATGGTCTAACCATGTAGGCACTTCCCCACAATTCCCCCTATCAGTCAATAGTCAAGGTTTGACCCTGTGCCCTTCTGACCCTGTGCCCTTCCTGCTGATCTACATCGGATAGCCTGATCGACTACGCGCCCGAAAGTGGGCTGTCGCTGTTCCAAATGTCGCAGGCGATCAGCCAGGTATCTCCCGATTCCCGTTGGTAGATCATGATGTACTTGCCAACATCCTGCATGGGTGGGCCCCCAGCATTGGGAAAAAGGCTAATCGTGTACCCGCCCCTTTCGAATGCCCAGTCGCCTGTGACGCGAATCTCATCGACTGCGAGAGCAAACTGTGAACTGTATTGATCAATTATAGCCTGTGCCGCGGATCTGATGATTGTCCTTCCCTTATTCGCAGGCGCGTTGGGGGGCATCTGCACCCCGTCGCTGGTGAACAGTGCTGCGCATGCCTCGGCATCGCCGGCAATGAGCGCCGCCACATGTGCGTCTCGCGTCTTGTCGATAGCGGCCAGGTCCATCTCGTCTCCAATATATCCGTCCTCAGTCATGCCTGACCTCCTGATCGTTAGCCCCTCGTCGCGAGTAACCGAACACTGGAATACGCAATCGTCGCGGGTTTCAGTGGTACGGTGGACTCGTCTTGCCGACCCTATGTTTACGGGATCCGGCGTTTCTGTTTGTCCTGTTTCTGTTTTGAGGCTTTTGCCTGTTTGGCAGCCTGCTGTCTCTTTCCTTTCGCCTTATCCTTCTTGCCCTTCTTATCGCCCATGGGATACCTCCTATCTCAGGTTATCCGCTGCCTTTCGCAGCGAATGTAATTTTTGGTCATCTGTGCTATTCCCGCGTTTCTCCAGTTCGAGTGAGTAAAGCCGATCCGCCAGTGATTCGATCAGGTCGCGTGAGGTCAGTTGCTGGAGCCAGTCGGCGGGGATTCCCGTTTCACCGTAGTACGCCCCCGCCAGCTGGCCGTAGACGGCTCCGGTGGTGTCAGCGTCATCCCCCAGGTTAACCGCCAGGAGCGCGCCTTGCCGGAAGGATTCACCATGAAAAAAAGCCCAGAGAGCGGCTTCGAGGGATTTGACCACATAACCGGAACCCACGATCTCCGGCGGATTTTTCCGCTTGAATGACCCCGCCGCGATCTCATCAATCTCCGGGCAGAGGGGATGCTCTCTCCAATAGCCCGGGATGGGGCAGTAGCGCCTGGAGAGGAGTTCCTCCTTCTCAACTCCATTTGCCGCACCGGCAATCAGCGCTCCGAAATAGCGGCAGCCGTCAAGGCAGGTGGTTGTCCCGTGAGTTGTCCGGGAACTTGCCTCGGACTTCTTGATCGCCTCCTCCGGCCGATGGGCATAGAAAAGAGGCACCGGCGCCAGCCGCATGATCGAGCCATTGCCGGCGGAATGCTCATCTGTCGATCCGCAGTCAGGTCTCTGTTCGGACATGAATTTCATCAAAGCCGTTCTCACGGTCCCTCCTATGTCAAAACAGGAACCGGTGCTGCTCAGGTAACCATCCTTCCACCATTTCAGATACCGCTCCAGCTGATCGACCGGATCGAAGCCATTCTTCTCCACCAGGCTCTCCGCCAGGCAGAGTGCCATCGATGTATCATCCGTCCATTGCCCCGGCTTCAGCCGGAACGGCCCGCCCCCTACCATATCGTCAATCGGCTCAAATGTACCCGGCGGCCTGAACTCCAGCGTAGTCCCCAGCGCGTCCCCGGCCGCCAGCCCCAGAAGGCTCCCCCTATATCTCTCGATTTCTTTCATATAAATTAAACATCTCCTGTATAATGACCTTTCGGGTTGCCGGAGGTTTGGAAAAACACTGAAAAAAGTATATCTGTTAAGAGCTCGGCAAACAAGGAGAAATCCGTCCGGCTCCCCGCACCCCAAGACAAATAACCCTCTCCCCCGGGGAGAGGGTGCCCCCCGACAAAATTGTCGGGGGGCGAGTGAGGGGGGTAGAGGCTGCCTTCAGGCTGCCATATGATGGCCCCGCCATCGGGGCCTCTACGCGCACAGGGTAACCGGGTTCACTGAAAGCGCACACCCCCGCTTCCTCTTCCAAATGAAACGCCGGAATGGAGAATCTTCAACTGTTCCAGGGTTAAGCCAGAAGATAGTTTTCCCGGATTCCAGAACAATATATGGTCATCATGAATTTTGATCTGGGTATTGGCGCTTGACGAAAACCTTTAATGGGTGACCCTGAGCCCTTCCGGTGTGAAGCCGATCATACGACGGGGAGCATCCGAGGAAGTTGTAAGCTGGTGTATCGCCTCAAATACAACCTGGAATTGCGTGTCATATTTTATCTCCATCTCTCCGATCTTTCTCGCCAATTCTGCATGATTTTCCAACATACTGCGTAACTTTACAAATGTTCGCATAATGGCAATATTTACTTCGATAGCTCTATCACTGCGTAGAACAGAGGAGAGCATGGCAATGCCCTGTTCAGTGAAAGCCATGGGAGGATGGCGTAGACCCATCCGATCCGAATTGGAGGTCACAATTTGTGACCTCCAATTTTCAAGTTCTGTTTTGGTTAACTGGAACATGAAATCTTGCGGAAAGCGTTTTAAGTTTCGACGAACTGCCTGTTTTAATACCTTTGTCTCTACTCCATAGAGACGAGCCAGTTCACGATCAAGTATTACTTTTTGATCGCGTATAATGAGAATCAGCGATCCTATCTTCTCAACCGGAATTCTAACTGTAGAAATATTTTTCTTCATACTTTGCTCCCTCCCATCTCCAATTGTAATCCTGGTTTCACATGCCGACGACGTAAGCCTCTGTATTATTTCCATCCCTCGGTTTGGATTTACCTGGAGGATAATTAGTGCCTGAACGAAAACCCCATAAACGTACCGAGTTTGTCATTGCGAGGAGCGAAGCGACGAAGCAATCTCCCCACAAACTAAACAGATTGCTTCGTCGTCCCTCCTCGCAATGACCTTATTTGTGGGGTTTTCGGTCAGACACTAATTAGTTTATCCTCATATACAACAGTCGGAGAAGTGGGAGTTTTATTCCGAAAAAAACAAAAAATCATGATTACCTATTTCCCTCGCTTACGTGGGATAGGGATTGGGGAATAGGGATTAAGTAGAAGGGAGCTACTGAATTACCTGACCCCGGAATCTTTCGAATTATGTATGGTGTCCCCGGAATCCAGTGGAGTTTGACCAGGGGATTATTTTTCAATCATTTAATTCACTTTCTCGCTTTCTCGAGAAAGCGAGAAAGTGAAAAAGGAAACATTTCAGTCCTGGTTGCTTTGATTTACCCGGCGGTTGGAATGGGTGGTTTTTTATCTTTTGGAGAGAAATTTATTCTGCGGAAAAAGGGGGGCGTCCCGGCATGAACTCCTGGCTACTCCCTGCCAAAATGGAACCCCGGATTCACTGTCCACTTTGCTCCGGAATATACAGTCCGACCCCGGAAATCTCGAATATACGGCAAGAAAAGGGCCTTAGAAGCGTTTTTCAACCCCGAAAAACGCGTCTAAGGCTCATATAGAGCCATTTATTTTATGCAACTATATGTTATCCAACATGTTAGTGTGGTCCGACCCCGGGCCTACCCCGGGCCTCACCCCGGGCCTCCCACCCCGGGCCTCCCGGACCTAGAAACTATCGTGATAATATGAATATGGTCATAAACAGAGTAAATACCCATGGCATCATTAAAGAAGTCCAAATCGCAAAAATATTTAAACTAGTGGCAAACCATAAATGCTTCTTCATGCGCTTAAGAATCACATACATTAGCGGGATATGAATAGCTAAGAGACCATAACGAAAAATTACCATCCAATAAAAAAGGGGAAATGCAGTCAGGATTGTTGAAACAATAATTGCTCCAGTAATAAAAAATGGGGAAATAATTAAAATATAGAGGGAGAAATGACTGTTACCATGAAATGGATTACGGATGATTAATGCCAGCAACAGATTCAATGCGAGAATTATTGTAACCGATAATACAAAATAGAGAACTGGAATATACTTTATACAACATTTCAGAGTCTTAACAATTTTGCCGGACTTTAGACACGCGTAACAGAGTAGTAAAGCAACAGGATAATCAGACTCGGGTTCGAGTTCTATCGCTTTAGCAAAGTCGTTCACTGCAAGGTCATAATCTCCCCTTCGATAATACGATTGCCCCCGCCAATAGTACTCATTAACATATAAGGGATTCAATACAATAGCCTTGCTATAGTCAGCGATAGCCCGATCATAATCACCAATTAAATAATATGCTTGTCCGCGATTATAATAGAACATCGGATTAATTTGCTTGAGTTCGATGGCCTTATCATAATTAGCTAACGCCCGGGAAGTTTCACCTGTTTCATCGCATAAAATCCCGAGGTTATTATATACATCTGCGTCATTCGGATTGATCTCAATAGCTTTGTAATAGTCAGCGCGCGCGAGGTCATATTGCTTCCTCCGGGAATAAATAACACCTCGATTTACGTAAGCGTTAGAATAGTCGGGTTTGAGTTTAATAGCTTGGTCATAATTGGCCATGGCCTGGATATAATTGCCTTTATTTCCGAACGCAACCCCGCGATCATAGTATGCCCTGGCATAATCAGGTTTCAGCTTTATTGCCTTACTATAATTTAAAATTGCCAGGATGTATTCTCCTTGCTCAGCAAGGTCAAGACCCCGTTCGACATAATCATCCGCAACCTTTTGTATTTGTTCATCCCCTGGTTGAAGTCCATCTCTAGGAATAATGCCGGCCATATTTTCAGCGCTGATTACGGATATTCCAAGGACTAGCCAGAACCAGGTTATAAAAAGTAAAAACCCGCCCGGAAGGAGAGACCGAAGACGGGTTTGGAAAATTATTTTCTTCAACTGATTTTTCATTTTTTGATATTTTCTCTCATACTCACATCTATGAAGTTCAGTTGATTTTTATTATATCCCATCTCCATTGCATTTCAATGGAATATTTATTCTCAATTCTGGAGCGGATTGGGTGGCTACTTTACTCCGGAGTATGCATCATACCCCCGGAGTAGGGGGGAGTACTCCATTCACAATAAGTTAACAACTTAACAACGTCACCTAAATTAGATTTGTCCATGCTATTTTGCTGATTCTGTACGGGGGGTGGTTATAACTTGTTGATCTTTTTGGGATTCCGTCAAGGTGGTGCCGTGGGCACCACTTTTAATTTAGGCAAATAGGCAGATTATAACCCGAGTTCCACCATTTCCCAACAGTCGGAATGGCCGGATTTGAAAGCATCCCGGCATGAACTTCCGGCTACTCCTTGCCAAAATGGAACCCCGGATTCGGTGTCCACTTTGCTCCGGAATATACAATCCGACCCCGGGAATCTAGAATATACGGAAGAAAAGGGCCTTAGAAGCGTTTTTCAACCCCGAAAAACGCGTCTAATGCCAATATCCTCAGGTAGGGTTAACTCAACCAGTGCATCGTTCTTGCTATGACAGAGAAGAATGCCGATTGTAGAATTTTCATCTTGTGTTTTTACGTGACGATCGAAGTAGTTAACATACATCTGCATCTGTCCCAGGTCGTGATGGATGAGTTTGCCGATCTTGAGGTCGATCAGAACATAGTAACGTAGTAGACGATTATAAAAAACCAGATCGACGAAGAAGTGTTCTTCATTGAAGGTAAAGCGTTTCTGGCGGGCCTCAAAGAGGAATCCCTTTCCTAATTCCAGGAGGAAGTGCTCAAGCTTATCTATGATGGCAGTTTCCAGATCGGTCTCGGAGTAGATTGCCTTTTCATCGAGTCCGGGAAACTCCAGTACATACGGATTTTTCAGCAGATCCCGGGGTCGATCAACAATCTGGCCCTTGGTGGACAGCTTCAGCACTTCATCCTTGTCACGACTGAGCGCCAGGCGTTCATAAAGGCACGAAGCGAACTGGCGCTTAAGCTCTCGTAGTGACCATCCCTGCGCAGCCGCCTCGATCTCGTAAAAATTTCGTTCATCGGGGTTCTCCAGTGAGAGAAGAAAAACGTAATGCGACCAACTCAACAACAAAGGATGATCCAATTTCCCAGACATTGTCTGGGATTTCAGAGACTTTGCCAATTGGCCAGACACTGTCTGGCCAATCTGATGGTTTCGATTCCGGTAGAACAGGTAAAAGCGGCGCATATATTTGAGATTACTCAGGGAAAAGCCTTTGCTAAAGTCAAAAGTCAAGTCCCTAAAATTTTTGAAGACAGAATAGGGGCTTCTTTGCTTCGGGATTGGTTACTACTCGAGTTCGGGATTTGATCCAATCCGGCCATTTATCATGCTTCACTGTTAATAGTCAAGGTTTTCCCTGCGCCTTTGTAGAACTTGGGACAGACTTAGGACAAACTTGGGACATCTTCCCCTGTGACTTCCCCGGTGACTTGATCGGTAACTTGGTCGGTAACTTGGTCGGCGACTTCGGGGGTGACTGGATCGGTGGCTTACGGAGTAGCAGTCAAAACAACCAGCCGGAAGGTTTCATACACGGAGGGTCTTCTTCCCCGGAATTGCCGGCTACTTTAACCCGGAATATGAAAAATTGGCTTAATCTGGGGAAATATAATCCTTAAAATACGATTTTCGGGGCAAAATCAGCACTTTAAGACATGAAAATCGGGGGTAATATTCCGTAAGAGCCCCGGGAACAATCTATTACTATGGCGAATCCACAAGCCCCTAAGAGCCCCGGGAACAATCTATTACTGTGGCGAATCCACAAGCCCCCAATTCCTCGCCCCCAGGCCTCGATCATCCCGGCCCGGAAGAACGCATTGGCAATGTCGGGATTGAATGGCTGCGATGAGTGTTTCGAGATGAGGTTCTTGATCGTCCAGTCATCAGGGAGCTGGCCGTTTCGTAATAATCATGTTAATGGGTGGCCCAGGATTTTTTCCTCCTCCAAGAACTGTTCCTTGTAGTAATCAATAGATTTAACATCCAACCCCAATCGTTCTCCCTCTTCAAGGGACTCAATTATAATCCGATTGGTTATCGCGGGTTCATATGTTGGATCTAGTCTAATAGCTTCCTCAATGGCTCTAATTGCCTCTGCCTTTTTGCCTATTTGCGCGTAGCAAATCCCTAAATTCCCATAACTCTGAACATGGTTTTTGTTTTTGCTCAAAGACTCCTGGAAACTATCAATAGCTTTTTCCCATTCTCGTTTTTCCATAAAGGAAACCGCCTCAGTAAATCGTTCTCCGGATTCTATATATAAATCCAGATCCATACCATCTGATTTTTTTATGCTTTGCTCAATGTCTCCTAAAATATCCTGAGCTTGCCGGACAAGATCGTCCTCGCGATCACCAAATTCAACGACTCTCTGGAAGGCTTTTATCATATCTATTATATCATTCTTTGACTTGTGAGCTACTGCCTTATTGAAATAGGCTTCAACAAAATAGGGGAAGATAGAAATAGCTTTATCAAAATACACAATAGCCTCATCATACTCCCCATTCAAGGAACGTACGACGCCCATCGCGTAATTAACCCAGTAATTATCCGGGTGCTCTCCTTTTAATTTGGAGATAATCGCCTCTCCTGCCTTTAGCTTCCCTTGTTCTACCAAGGTCAACGCACGATCAACAACCTCTTCAATTTCAGGATCAATCTCCATAATAAAATGCTCCGGTTCAGGCCGGGCTGTTTTTGACCTAGCATACCTTTGCGCCACAGCATAATGCGGACACCTTTCACAATCCGGATTGCGCAATTGGGCACAACAGCGGGGACAGATCATTTTCTGGTCATACAACTTGCACATACGCTTACCATTTCTCTGCCCGCATATTGCACATTTTACTTTTTTCATAATGGTTTTAACCCCCGTTGAGAATAAAGTACCGCTAGTTGAATGCCACCGTATCCATGGGATAGTGTACTTAATTTGGCTATGCTTGTTTTACATAACTTTTATCAATTGCTCCATCCTATCTAAAAATCGTGGCTCGTATGTTCCTTTCACATGCCGCACATTCCAGAGGCCGGAGGCCCGGATAAATCTGTTCGGGCAGTAGTTCCCTAACCAGTTGCGGGATGGCGGGTCTATCGGCGGCTTTTCATAATTACTGAGGAGGGCGATCGAGTTGCGTTCCAGGTAGGCCCTCACACTTTTTGGACCGGCTTCATCACTCGCTTTAATCCACAAGAAGGGCATTGCCCGGATATGATGGCTAACCTCTATCTCGATCTCGTATTCCCGGTCCCTCACCTCACGTATGGCCGAGGATCCTTGCCCCCAGCTTTCGCTATCCAGATTGTTCCGCTGGATAAGTGACATCCCGATATGTCGGCGGAAGACCGATCCGCGATGATTCCCGCCGCCTTCATGGACTCCCCCAATATGGCCGCGGTGAGCACAGATCGGAAGAGCACACGTCTGAACTCCAGTCACACTGATATATCTCGTATGCCGTCTTCTGCTTGAAAAAAAAAAAAAAAAAAAAAACAACTACATAATATATATTTCACATTATTGTACAACCTACATATCATCCACATCACCACACAT
>CAKZYZ010000421.1 GCA_937885075.1 uncultured bacterium
CAATAACAACGTTTTTTATTCTTTCTTACGTTTTCCTTAGTGCCTTTGTGACTTTGTGGCAGATTTATTGTCGAAGATGTCATTTGATCCGGCAATCCACTTGACGGACGGCTTCAGACGTAAAATTCCGAAGCAGGAACTTAGCTTTGCAACTTTTTAACCACGAAGAATATCACTCAAAATAAATTTCATTCACGAAGGCATCTCAGAGAATCAGAAATGATTTCAGGTGCTTTTAGTGTTTTTCTTCGTGTTCTTCGTGCTCTTCGTGGTGAATCTTAAATCAAGAACATTCTGGTTTGCTCTGTTCATCGCGGCTGAATTGGCCGTACTTGTCTTTTATCTCACTCCGGTCCTGATCATTACTTCCCCGGGCTTCCCCCTGGATGATAGCTGGATATATGCCGTCTTCGCCCGTAATTTTGTCTCATCCGGAGAGATTGCCTTTAATCTCGGCCACCCGTCATTGGGGTTTACCAGTAGCCTCTGGTTCCTCTTTCTCAGTCTCGGAAACCTCCTTCGCCTTTCCGTCATCGGCTGGAGCATCTTTCTTGGAGTAGTCTCGCAGGTAACACTGGCATCGATGACGGGATTGCTGGTTTATAGTTTTTTGATAGATGTGGGTCACCGCCATTCCCCATTCTCAAAAACCCCTCCCGGAGGTATTGCGTGGATTCTATCTTTTTTTGCCTCTCTACTGATTCTCCTCTGTGGCCCCCTCATCTGGTACAGCCTCTCGGGGATGGAGACAACCTGCTTTATGGCGATCGGTCTCCTGGCAATATTTCTTTTAAGCAGGGGGTGGTATCGCTGGGCCGGGTTAGCCCTGGGGTTCCTTCTGATCACCCGGATTGAAGGGATGGCCCTCTGGGGGATCGCTCTACTCTATACCGCGGCCGTCGAGTATCGCAGGCAAACCGAGGGAGGTCGCTCCGCGCTCTGTGCTGTGCCCTATGCGAAAAAGCTCATCCCCCTGGTTCTCATCCCATCCCTATTCCTCCTCCTGGAACTGCTGAAAAATCTATATCTCACCGGCGCTCTCCTCCCGACCACTTTCGCCGGACGGAAATGGCTCTCGGTTCCCGCCGGGGGGAGGGGACCGATAGATTATCTCAGACTCTGGGGGTATGGTTTTAAACTTACTCTTCTGCCACAATTCCTCCAGGAAAACCCTCTCCTGGTCATTTTCTGGATCGGTGCCGGTAGTCTAACCATCATGGCGATATGGCTTCTCCTGAAAGAAGCCCTGTCAAATAAAAAAAGGATAACGGGCGTGAGCCTTCTCGTACTATGGGTCATCGGTCATAACCTGGTATATATGGTTATGCTCCCCAGTCCCAGTCAGGCGGGACGTTATCAGGCGCTCAACTATATCCTATTCTGGCTGATGCTGTTCCTCCCGCTCTCCGCCGGGCTGCTCTGGCTGAAATCAATCCCCGGCGGGAAGAGGAGAATAATCTCCGGGGTATTTTTATCCCTCCTCCTGGCAGGGGTATTTCTTATCGACCTTACTTCCATGGCAAGGTGGAAAGAGATCTATCTTGCTACCGTCCGGCATATCAATGATGTTCATATCAAAATCGCCGACCGGATCAATGATGAACTTCCGGAGGGAAGTAGGGTTGCCGCCTTTGATATTGGAGCGCTGAAATATTTCTCCCCTGGAACCGAGATCATCGACCTGGGTGGTCTGGTGGACCGGGAGTTTGCCGGATATCTTCAGGAAGGAAGGGTGGTAGATTATATGAAGGATCGGGAGGTAAGCTATCTGGCAATGGTGGAACTGCAGAACTCCCCCGGATGGATATTTGAGAACCTGAAAATTCTCGGTGATCCGCGTCTGAAACTGAAGCCGTTATTCGGCATGATGCAGCGTCCGGAGATATACCGGATCCACTACCGGACTGCTGCGATTACTTTTCCCAAGATGGTTCTGTATAAACTGGAATGGAATAGTGGGGGGAGAGATAAGGGAGAGCAAGGTTATTAAAGTAATGAAATATTTTAATAATAATTTGCCCGGATACTATAAAACGATTCCATTTCTGGGAATCGGGGCGGCTATTATTATCAGTATGTATTGTTTCCGCTGGAATTATCAGTTTTTTCATGACGACGCGTTTATCACTCTGAGGTATGCCCAAAATTTTATTAACGGCAATGGGATAACATGGAATTACGGAGAATATGTCGAAGGATATACCAATTTCTTCTATCTACTGCTGATAAGTCTGCTTGGTCTATTAGATGTAAACCTCATCCTGGCGGCCAGAATTGTAAGTTTCATCGCCTATTTATTGATAATAATAGCCACGATTTTCTATTTTCTGGTTTTCCGGAAGTCCGGAAGAACTGAACCATCATTAGCTGTTATTCCGATAATTTTTATAATAACCGCGTTTCCGCTTATGATATGGGTTTTAGGAGGACTGGAGGGGCCACTTTTAGCTCTCTTCTGTACATTGGGAATATGGATCTTTTTTGAATCAATTGAAGATCCCCGTCGGGCAAAATATATTTCTATTAGTGGAGTATGTTTCGCACTGGCCTGTATGACCAGGCTTGACGCGGCGCTGTTCGCGGGGATAAGTATTATATTTTTGTTAATATCTAAAAGAGATGACCGTATGAAAACATTATTGTTTTTCATACTGCCTCTCTTAATAATATTAACCCCTTATATGGTATGGAAAATAAATTATTATGGAAATATACTTCCCAATACTTTTTATGTCAGGGTGGTCGGCGTCACAAACTTCAAGGCAATAACCGGAATTAAATACATTGTTTCTTACTGTTTATCCCCTCCTTTCCTCCTTGTGTTATTACCTTTCGCTGTGGCAATTTCATTATACGCGAAAAAATTTAACCGGGGAATGTGGTATTTACTTACTACCATTACCGAGATCGGAAGAGCACACGTCTGAACTCCAGTCACACTGATATATCTCGTATGCCGTCTTCTGCTTGAAAAAAAAAAAAACACACAAAACAAGCTATTTTCTTATTTCAGATATTTTTAATGCAAGTTTAATCTACTCTTCTTCTATCCTTCCTTCTTTTT
>CAKZYZ010000422.1 GCA_937885075.1 uncultured bacterium
TTTTCTTCTATATTGTTTTTTTTTTTTTTTTTCAAGCAGAAGACGGCATACGAGATATATCAGTGTGACTGGAGTTCAGACGTGTGCTCTTCCGATCTCAGCCCGCAAGCGATTAATCCTTGATGAATTCTTTATCCTCCAGCTGGCTCTGGGGATTAAACGAAATCAGCGGATCAGTCAGTCATTCAGCCTCCCCCATAATCAAGATACCCCCCTCCGGGATCGTTACATCAAGGAGCTTCCATTTCGGCTAACCGGCGCTCAGAGACGCGTTATCAATGAGATCAAGAGGGATATGACCGGGAGCCGGGTGATGAACCGGCTCCTTCAGGGGGATGTCGGTTCGGGGAAGACCGTGGTCGCGGTTACCGCCTTGCTGACCACTGTCGATAATGGATACCAGGGGGCGATAATGGCGCCTACTGAAATTCTGGCAAATCAGCATTATGAGAATATCTCCCGGGAATTGAAGCCCCTGGGGATAGAGGTGGTTCTGTTGACCGGCGGCGTTAAAGGAGCCGGGCGGAAGCGGATATTGGAAGGGATAGAAGATGGAACGATTCCGATAGTAGTCGGGACCCAGGCATTAATTCAGAAGAAAGTCAGTTTTAAAAAGCTGGGGATGATCGTGATCGATGAACAGCATAAATTCGGTGTCCGGCAGCGTTCTGATCTCAGGGGAAAAGGCCCCGAACCCCATGTGCTGGTGATGACGGCTACACCGATCCCCCGGACCCTGACCATGACGGTCTATGGAGATCTCGATCTTTCCACTCTGGATGAGATGCCTCCCGGAAGGGAGAGAGTAAAGACTTACTGGATCAGTCCCAAACAACTGGGCCAGGCCTATGATTATATCCGGAAGAGAGTCGGGAAGGGGGAACAAGCCTTTATTATCTATCCCCTGGTGGAAGAATCCGAACTGCTGGAGGTCAAGGCCGCGACCGCGATGTTCGAGCATCTAAAAAGTCGGGTCTTTCCCGACCTGAAGCTGGGGTTGATCCATGGCCGGCTGAAGACGGAAGAGAAGAGGCAGGTGATGGATGATTTCCGGGAGAAGAAGATCGATGTACTGGTCTCTACCATGGTGGTGGAGATCGGAATCGACATTCCGGACGCGACGGTGATTCTGGTTGAGAATGCCGAACGGTTCGGCCTTTCCCAGCTCCATCAGCTCCGGGGGAGGGTAGGCCGGAGCCGGAAACAATCATACTGCATTCTCCAGGGTAACCCCCGGACCGAGGATGCTTATCGGCGTCTCCAGGCGATAACAGAGATCGACGATGGATTTTTAATCGCCCGGGAGGATCTGGAGATCCGGGGTCCGGGCGAGTTCTTCGGGGTCCACCAGACCGGCCTCCCCGAACTCCGAATCGGGAATATCGTGGCGGACATAAGATTGATGGAGTTCGCCCGCCGGCAGGCCTCCCAACTTCTGGAGAGTGATCCGGGACTTAAGTTGCCGGAGTTAGAAGCTTTGCGCAAGCGCTTGCTGGAGCGGTACGGCGATAGGTTTGAGCTGGGGGATGTTGGGTGAGGGGAAGTTATAAGTGCGCTAAAGTGCCTAAAGTTGGAAGTTGTCGCTTTCGACTAGGGTTTAAAAAAAGTTGGAAGTGCCTTTTGAAAAAAGTTAAAAGTGCCTAAAGTGCCTTCCTCCGTCGCTAAAGCCCCGAATCAAGTTCGGGATGCAAGCACTATGGCGGATAAGAAAAGTTGTCGCCTTCGCCTGGGTTATTCATGGGGATATATCTTTTTAAATCAAAACTATCGGAACAATAAACTCCTCCCATAGTTGCGAAGCTATATTCTAAGCATTAATACCGAAAAGGCGCGGCTTTTAACTTTAGGCACTTCTTTAAATGCACTCCGGATATTTCAAATTTTAGGATATCAAGACAATGACTGATTTATTAAAAATCCAATACGGAGAAATATTTTTTTTGCCCATTACCAAAAATGAACGAAATAGAAAGTTTAGTTCTATAGGTATATTAACGCTTGGAATATGGGGCTTCTTTCTTAGTATAGGGATTTTGTTCATGATGTCTGCAAGTAAGGATAATGTTCCCATTCAATTCAGAGCTGTTTTGTTCTCGTTTATTATACTACTTGAGAGTGATGAGTTCTCGTTTACTTCTGCCCCTTCTTCTTAGCAATGTCCATTGTAAGCTTGGAGTGCAGGATGGCAAGCTCAATCCATCTGTTGACCATTTTTTTGAACCGTTTATAAGTGG
>CAKZYZ010000423.1 GCA_937885075.1 uncultured bacterium
GTTGTTTGGTATGTGGAGAGGTGTTAGATATGGTAGGTCGATGCTTGTCGCACTTGTGCGTGTGAGTGTGTAGTTCTTTTTTTTTTTTTAATGATACGGCGACCACCGAGATCTACACTCTTTCCCTACACGACGCTCTTCCGATCTAACTCTTTGCCGATTTGAAAAAGATAATCGATGAAAACCGGGGGAAGGTAGATGAGATCGTCTCCCAGTTAAAGGACGCGGTGCCATCGGTTAAAAAGACTATGAAGAATCTCGAAGAGATTACCGACAAGATAAATCAGGGAAAGGGGACGATCGGAAAGTTGGTCAATGAAGAAGGGTTTTATACTGACGCTCAGAGCACCATGGCATCGGTTAATACCGCCAGTCAGAAACTGACCGATATGGTGTCGAAGGCGGAGCGGATTCGGATTTATATCGGGGCCGAATACGCCTATAATCAAAGAAACAAGCATGGCCTCAGCAAAGCCTATATCGAGATTGAACCTTCCCCCAGCAAGTTATATCGGCTCGGAGTCAGTATGCTCACCGGGAAAGGAACGGAAGCGGAGACGACCGACAGTCCTCATTCCGAGTTTGACGCGCAGATCGGATTGCGTTTCTTTGATAACCGTCTGACGGTCCGGGGAGGAATGCTGGAAGGACGGATCGGCGGCGGTCTTGATTTTAGGATCTGGGATAGAGACGTGATAGCGACAGTAGAGGGGAGGGATGTATGGTCCAAGGATAAGGATGAGAATATCGAGCCCTTCCTGCTCCGTGCTTTCGTGGATGTAAATATCTGGTGGGGATTCTATCTCCGGGTAGGCGGTGATAATCTTCTCGACGAACCGGGATTCTATGGAGGAGGAGGACTCCGGATCCGGGACGAGGATATCAAAAATCTCTTCGCGTTCATGTCCATATAAAATCAGCGGTGAGGCGGCTGATTTTATATGCTTTGAACCAATGCTGTCATTATTTGATTGAGGCAATACGAAAAGATATTGATAATATTATTATTGCTTCGTAAAAATATGAGCTTGCAAGTATTAATTCAACATTGTAGGCATTTTTTTAAAAAAAAATTCGTGTAATTCGCGTAATTCGTAGTTCTATTCTATTAGCGAAAATTCGCGGTTAAATAAGTTAGGAAACTAAGTACGATGAAGATTACAGTAGAAAAAGACGGGTTTAAATTTATCATTCCGGCCTTTCTAATTGGATTGGCTTTTCTTTTTATAACCAACTTATGGCCGGTGGGAATATTTCTGCTCCTTTTCGCTGTGGCCTCGACACTCTTCTTTCGGCAGGTTCATGGGGATACTGAGTTTGATGACAGTCAGATTATCGCCCCGGCTTCCGGCACGGTAATAGAGATCCGGGAGGCGATAGAACCTGATTTTATCAAGGACCAGGTAGTGAAACTTAGCATTTTTATGTCCGTCTTTGACGAACATATCAATTACGCTCCGGTTGACGGTGAAGTTGTTTATTGCGAGCATCAGCCGTGGGGGTTTAAGAAGGCTTATCTGGATGCGGCATCGGACGGGAATGAAGCTCAGAAGATTGGATTTCGCAATGAGAAATCAGCCTGGGCGATGAAACAGATCGCCGGAATAGTGGCCCGACGTATTGTCTGCCGCTGCCGGGTGGGGGATCGCCTCCGGGCGGGTGAGAAATTGGGGCTGATCCGTTTTGGATCAAGAGTGGAGCTTTTCTTCCCGCTCGGCACTGAATTCACCGTTACTAAAGGCCAGCACATTAGCGGGGGACGAACCATTATCGGGAGATTGTCATGAGGAAGATATATATCCTTCCCAATCTATTTACCACCGGCAATATATTTTGCGGGGTATATTCCCTCTCCCTGGTTCTAAAGGCGGTCCCACAGTATTCCCGGGCGGCCTGGTTTATCCTTCTGGCGATGTTATTTGATTTTTTAGATGGCCAGATTGCCCGCCGCTATCGGGCCACCAGTGATTTTGGGGTGGAGTATGATTCGCTGGCTGACTTTTTCTCATTCGGGATAGTTACTACTATTATCGCCTATCAGTTTATTCTGAAAGAGATGAAGGGATTCGGTGTAGGTGTGGCATTCCTTTATATAGTATTCTGCGCTCTTCGGCTGGCCCGATTTAATATTCAGACTAGTAAAAATGGCAAGGAGAAAAAGGGTGATTTCCGTGGTCTTCCTTCCCCGGTCTCCGCGGGGGTACTGCTCTCGTTCATTATCTTTATTCAATATGTCCCGTTTTCCTGGGAGCCGGTGATTCCGATCATGATGGTGGTGCTGGGCGCGTTGATGGTGACAGGTATAACTTACCCTACGCTGTTGACACTGGAACTACGGAAGAAACAGCCGCTCGTCTACTTCATAATCCTGATTGTATTGCTGGGGTGCCTGATTCTCTTTCCGCATATTGTAATATTCATCGCTTTTCTATCCTATCTGATCCTGGGTTTTTATGATGGGATCAGGATTGATATCCGGGAGAGAAAGCGCTCTCGGCAGGGTGCGATACAGGAGTAATTCAGGGGATCAGGATATCAGGGGATCAGGGGATCAGGGGCGGCCTGGTGGCGACCTGATAACCTGATCCCCTGATATCCTGAAATATCCACTTTTGGAATAATCATTCAATTTATCTAATCCCCTGACTTCGCCAAAAAAAGTTAGCGCGAAACGCCAAATTCAATGAAAAAGAAATTTATATTTATTATCTTAATCCTGATTCTGATCGCCGGGATCAGTATCTGGTTCCTGGTTTATCAGCCCCAGGCTTATGAGAAGAAGATGGCCGCGGCGGTTCAACTTACCCGGGCAGGGGATTGCCAGGGCGCGGTTCCTATTCTGGAAGAACTCCTGTCTACCTCTTCGGATACTTCCGTGGGGAGAGAAGTCCGGCTGCTTCTGGCTCGATGCCGGAGTGAGCTGAATAATTACCGGGAAGCGCTTCCCCTCTGGGAAGAAATTGTCACCTGGGATGATCCATCATCCGGTGAAGAAGCCGAATTTTACCTGGGCTGGATCGCGAAAGAGGAGGGGGATCATGATAAGGCGAGGGAAGAGTTGTCCAGGTATCTGCGGAGATATCCGGATTCCCCTCGGAGCGGCCGGGCTCGACTGGCCCTGGCCCGGATAAATTCAGTTGATGGTGATCTCGCGGAATCCCGGGAACTATTTCTGGAGGTTCTGGAAAGATCCGGCAATGCTCAGGTGACCAATCAAGCCCGTCAGGAGCTGGGGAAGTTAAATTTCTCCATTTTCTTCTCTCCGGAGATAGATGAGGATAGCCAAACCTACACCGTCCGATCGGGTGACTCGCTGACCGCCATTGCCCGCGCCTATAATACGACCCCGGATCTGATAAAGAAGATGAATCGGATCAGGGGGGAGATTATCCATCCCGGCCAGGTCTTAAAAGTTCCCGCGCACAGGTTTTCCGCCATCGTGAGCAAATCACGTAATACCCTCCAGCTCTTCTATGGAGGATCGTTCTTTAAGGAATATTCCGTCGGGACCGGGCGTAATAACTGCAGTCCGACCGGAGAGTTTACTATAGTGACTAAACTGGTGGATCCACCCTGGATTCACGGGGGAGAGACTATCCCGCCTTTTGATCCACGCAATATCCTGGGGACTCGATGGATGGGCTTCGACGATCCTTATGCTAGTTTTGGTATCCACGGGACGACCATGCCGGAGACGGTGGGTTCTCAGAGTAGTGATGGTTGTATTCGGATGATCAATGAGCATGTGGAAGAGTTGTTTATCTTCCTCCCGAGGGGGAGTAAGGTGGTGATAGAGGAATAGGGGGGGTGTTATAAATGAATTAGATTCTCGAGCATCTTAATAAAAATGCTGACATTTAATAAATTACAAATAACAAATCGCAAATAACAAATAAATAACAAATTCCAAATTTCTCAGCCAAAGGCTGATCAGCCTCCGGCTGAAAATTCCAAACTCGCCTGGCAAATCCAAGGCTTGCGAAGGCACCCGACCGGATAGCATAGGATTTGCAATGGGTTTAGACTAGTTCCCTTAACAATGGCGTAAAGATTATTTCCTCGCACGAAATGAGTGAAACTATAAAATTACGACGGGCTTTTCCTTCCGACGCGGATGGTATCAGAGAGCTGGTGAATCCGCTGGCGTCGGATGGTCTGATGCTCCCCCGGTCGCTCAGTTCTATCTACGATAATATCAGGGATTTCCGGGTGCTGGTTGACGGAGAGCGAATTGTGGGCAGTGCGGCTCTCCATATCTGCTGGAAAGATATTGCTGAGATCAGGACCCTGGCAATATCAGAGGATATCCGGAGTAGAGGATGGGGGAAGGCGCTGGTTGAGGATTGTATCAAGGAGGTTTTTTCCTTAAATCTTCCCCGCGTTTTTACACTCTCTTTTACCCCCGAATTTTTTAAGCATCTCGGATTCTCAGAGATAGAGAAAGAGAGTCTCCCCCAGAAGATATGGAAGGATTGTATTCACTGTCCCCATTTTCCGGATTGTAAGGAAGTGGCTCTGATTTATGGAGTGGGGAATGGGGAATAGGGAATGGGGAATGGACAGTCAGATTCCGCAGAAAAATTTGGTATCTCCGCTGCCTCGGCCCCTTTTTAAACCGCTAATCTCGCGAATCTACGCGAATGTCGTTGAAAGTTGAGCGTTGAGCGTTCAGCTTATAAGCTCCCCCCCCGCCAGTCCCGTTCGAAGTTCGATGTTCAGTGTTCGAAGTTCGATGCTCGAAGTTCGGTCTTCCCGTCCCCCCACCGCGGCCTCTTTATCATCCGCAAACCAGCCGTCGGCTGGTCTGGAAAGCCGCGAAATCCCTCTCGTCGCTGAAATAATCCGACAGATCGGTCGGATCCGACTGATCCGTCGGATCATTTCAGCGCTGGCCCCGCCGAAGCTTTAGCGGGATCTGGTTCGAAGTTCGGTCTTTCCTCTCCCCCTGCTTTCTGCTCACGGCGTATGTTAACTACGAAGGCGAACAACTTTAGGCACTTAAGCGCACTTTAGGCACTTTCAACTTTTTTCTCCCATTCCCCATTCTACGAGTTTTCCGGAGATGAATCGGACGATTTTCTCCTGGGCGGCTCTGCCATTCCCGGTAACGGTAATCGGGTCGCCGAAAGCGAAATGGACCGGAATTTGGGGTGATATTTTGCCGAAGTCTTTTATCCATCGGCCGATCCCCCAGGCATTGCTTTTGATGGCGATCGGGATGACCGGAACTCCAGCCCGCCGGGCTAGTTTCACCCCGAGGGAATTGAAGTGAGCGGGGATAAATACTGGGTCCCGGGTGGGCTGGGGGAAGAGCATTACCGAGGAGGAGGCTTGCAATCGTTTTACTCCTTCCTTAAGGACGATCTCCAGATCCCGGCGGGGGTTCACCCGGCCGACGACGATCGGCCGGCGGGCGGCGATCACATCTTTAAAGATGGGATAGGTGAGCAGTTTATCCTTGACGACGAAAGTGATATTTCGGTAAGGCTGGATGATCCCCGGGAGGACGAATGTCTCCAGTACACTCATGTGATTACCCGCGAAGACGCAGGGGGAGGGGAGGTCGATAAAAGAAGCGGTATTCTCCACATTTATCCGGATGCCGACCGACTCTAACGCTCTGGCTATCCTCCGGCTCCCCAGGATCCAGCGGTCATCCGTATATAATTCCTGCCGCACTGCCCGGGAATCTCCCATGACAATCCGTACCATCTTCATATAGAAGACCAGCCCCGGCGCGACCCGAGCCAGCCATCCAATCTTTCCGGCCGGGGAATGATAGTCACTGTTGGTTATATGAATGGCCATTGTAGTAAATTAGCCACAAAGGCACGAAGACACTAAGAAATCTATGAAAAAGAAGATACGTTGTTATTGAACCTATAATTCTTTTCTTTGTGCCTTAGTGTCTTTGTGGCAAAAAAGTTGCGAAGCTAAGTTCCTGTATCGGAATTTCAATAACCTCTAAGGAAAGCAGGAAGGCAGGAGGGGAATACTTGAATTCTCCTGATTTCATGCTTTCCTTAGAGGAAAAGTTGCCCGAGGCAAAGCCGAGGGCTAAGTTCTGTTTTTGCTTGCATCCCGATGACTATCGGGGCGACTCCGGATCAGCAGGATTATCCCCGCGATAATCGCGGGAATACTGAGAAGCTGGCCGGTATTTAGCGGGATGGAGAGATGATAGGCGGCCTGTCTCATCTTGACAAATTCAATAAAAAACCGGGAAGTAAAGACCGTAATCAAGAATAGTCCAAGTAGTTCGCCCGGAGGTGATTTCTTTCCCTGTTTTTTGTATATAAGCAGGAGGAGGATAAATATCAAGAAGTAGGAGGCTGCTTCATAGAGCATCGTCGGATGGCGGAGAAGGAGGTCTCCGCCGATGGCTCGGGGAAAGACAAAGGCCCAGGGCACCCGGGAAGGGGTGCCGATGATCTCCGAGTTGAAGAGGTTCCCCACCCTGATTAGAGCGCCGGCCAGGGCGACCGGGATCACGATCCGATCAAGGAGCCATAAGAAAGATTGGCCTGTCCGCTTCCGCGAATACAAGTAGATGGCTATGACAATACCGATCGCGCCGCCGTGACTGGCCAGACCTCCATGCCAGATCTGGATAATTTCGCCGGGCCGGCTCAAGTAGTAAGCCGGTTCATAGAAGAAACAATGTCCCAGCCGGGCTCCGATCAGTGTCCCTCCCATGATATACAGGAGGAGCGTTCCCAGATCGTTCTCCGGTTTATCCTCCCGGCGGAAGATCCTCAGCATAATTAAATATCCCAGGAAGAACCCCAGCGCGAATATCATCCCGTACCAGCGGATAGTAATCGGACCAAGATTAACCAGGTCCGGTGAGTAATCCCAGTAGATTGATGAGAGGAGAGACATAGTTATTCTAAAATAGAAATGGGGTTGTCAGAGATCAGGGGATCAGGGGATCAGGATATCAGGTGACCAGGCGAGGCTCCAACCTGATCCCCTGACATCCTGATCCCCTGATCCCCTGATCTCCTGATATCCTGATCACCTTGTTGTCTGAACTACAAACTCCGGCGCGTCAATAATATGTTTCTTTACGGCACAGAGGTTCATCGATCTGATGATGGCGGGGATCAGTTTCTCCGGAAATCCCTCCGGGAGCCGCAGGTCGATTGTCATCCTGGTATAGCGCTTCAGCTCCGGATCGCGGTCACAGATCATTTTAAGCGAGAGTCCTTCCAGTGATAGCTTTCGGGCCAGGCAGAATTCGAGAGCGTAGATCCCGGCGCAGGTCGCGATTGAAGCCAGAAAGAGCTGAAACGGCTCCGGCGCCGACTCCGCTCCTCCATTTCTTATCGATTGATCGGTCTCGATAACAGTTTTGCCTATCCGGGCATCCACGCGTTTGCCCCCGGGAAATGAAACATCAATTATTTTAGCCATCTTCTCCTCCAAGTTGTTTTTGCTGAAGATAATAGGGATCAAAAAAAAAATAGCAATATATTTTCCCAATCGTTGAATTTTTTATTAACAGGAGAGCAGAGTAATGGTAGACTGGTTTTTTAAGTTTTTTTCTGTGCGAGGTTTCAGGGAACCCCGTCCTCTCGTAGCGGCTGCCTTTAGGCTGCCACACGATGGCCCCGCCGGCGGCGGGGCCTCTACGAGCACGAGGCAACGTGGTTCACTGAAAGCTTACTTTTCTGTGCCGGTGTTGTTGCTGTTTAAATATTTATATACAACATTTTACGTTAAAAATATTATCTGATATTAGAATTGTAGTATATAATTTTTTGCCCCATAAAAATTATGGATCCCCGATTAATTTGATCGGGGATCCACTATAAAAGTAGCGACTGAAGGGAGCTAATTTATATGAGCTTCAAACATGACATTGAAGAGTTGACCGAAGCATTAAAGAGCCATCTGCTGGATGCTCGTCTGATTGCCGCTGAATCTCTGGGAAAAATTGGGAACCCGTTGACGGTATCTCCGTTGATTGAAGTTCTGGATGATGAAGAGAGCGAGGTTCGTGCTCGAGCGGCCCTGGCGCTGGGATTGATCGATGATCACCGTGCCGTGGGGCCGTTGATTCGTTTGTTAAAGGATAATGAGACCGAGGTTCGGGCCGCCGCGGCCGAAGCCCTGGAAGGGATAGGGGATAATGAAGCTCTCGCTCCCCTGCTGGAAGTAATTCAAGATGAAGAATCAGAGGTTCGCGGATCGGCTGCTCTGGCACTGGGAGCGATCGGCGGCGAGGATGCCTGCCAGGCTCTGACTGATCTCTTCTCGGAGGAGAAGGAGGAAGAGGTCCGCTCCAAGCTGGTTCAGGCGCTGGGAAATACCGATGTTCGCCGGGCGGCGGAACCTTTGATTGAGGCGCTGCGTGACGAAGCAACCATTGTCAGGTCCAAAGCGGCGACAGCTCTCGGTCATCTGGGAGAGGATATCGCGGTAAACTCCTTGATCGAGGTCCTGGAGGATGAGGAAATTAGTGTCCGGATCAGTGCGGCTCTCTCCCTGGGGGAACTCGGAGAGCGAAGAGCGGTCGAGCCGTTGATCGGGATGTTTAACCGGGGCCGGAGGAAGGGTGAGGAGAAGGAGGCGATTGGTTTACCGACCGGGCCGAAAAAAGCTCCCGCCGGGGAAAGAGAGAAAGGAGAAGAAGAACAGAAACCTGCCAAAGTGGTAGTTAAGGAGACCGACTCCGAACGTCTTGAACGGGAAGAGATGGAGCATCTCCGTAAATTATCGACCGCTGTCCAGCGGGAGGTTCAGCAGAAGAAAGTTGTCTCCTCGCTTCTTCGAGCATTGAAAAATGATGAGATCGGTGTTCGCCGGGCCGCGGCCGCCGCTCTGGGGAAACTGGGTGATCTTCGGGCGGTTATCCCTCTGATCCAGGCTCTGAAAGAAGAAAATCCCGACCTGAAACTGACGGTAACATTCGCCCTGGGATTGCTGAATGATACCCGGGCGGTAGCCCCCCTGATTGAGGCGTATATAAATGATGATGGGCTCTTGAAGAAGAGCATGGCCAAAGTCCTGGGAGAACTGGTCGATGAGAGATCGTTATCGGCGCTGGATGAGATCGTAAACGGGGACGAGCCGGAGGAACGCGAACTGGCAATCTCTTTGATGGGAAAGATTAGAGGCGGCAGTTCGGTTAAAACTCTTATTAGAGCGTTAAAAGATCCTCAGAGTGAGGTCCGCGTTAATGCCGCTCAGGCCCTGGGAAATATCGGGCGGGAGGGCGGGTTGAGATCGCTGATTGAAGCATTGGGAGATGAAGATCGTCATGTCCGAGGCGCCGCGGCCGAGGCATTGGGAAAGATCGGGAATTCGGAAGCGGTGGAGCCATTGATTAAGGCGCTGGGAGATGAAGAACGTGAGGTGCGGTCTTTCGCGGCCGGCGCGCTGGGGAAGATTGGAGATGAGATCGCTCTTGCCCCATTGCAGGAAACCCTGGGAGATCACGCGGCCATGGTCAGGAGCTCAGCCGCCCTGGCACTGGGGGAGATTGGTGTCGCCTCGGCCGCTGGAAAGCTCTTGCAGTCCCTCTCTGATAGTAATGAAGATGTTCGCGCGGCGAGTGCTTCCGCTCTCGGCCGGATCGGCGCGAAAGACGCGGTTGAGCCTCTTATTGAACTGTTGAAAGATGAATCCGCCATAGTTGTTCAGGCAGTGGTCGCCGCGTTATCCAGGCTGGGAGATAATCGGGCGGTAGAACCACTTATTGCCAGCGAGAAGAGCGCGTCAACAGAACTGCGCTGTGAGATCTTGACCGCGTTTGGCGCGATCTCCGACGGGAGAGCGAGTCCATCAATTATCTCTATTTTAGAGAATGGAGTTCTGGAGGAACGGAGGTTAGCGGCGGAGGCACTGGGAGAGATAGGGGAGGCAGAAGGGGTGGAGCCTCTGTCGGATGCTTTGAAGTATGATGTGATTACGATTCGAGAGTCCGCGGTAATTGCCCTGGGAAAGATCGGTGGTGATGGAATTATCGCATCTCTGCTTGAGGCAATTAATGATACAGATGCCGGCGTACGCCGCGCGGTAGTTCTCTCTCTGGTTCGGTTCAGGGATGATGAGAGGGCACCCAATTCCCTGGTCGAGGCCGCGTCAGATAAAGCGGGGGAGGTTAGGGCTGCCGCGGTCTATGCATTAGGAGAGATCGGATATAGGGAAGCGATTGATACCATAATTTCTGCGCTGCGGGATCAGGATAGAGAGGTGGTTAAAGCCGCCGGCCGGGCGCTGGAAAAGCTGATAGATGAAGATCATCTTGACCGATTGATGGCTATGCTGAACGACGAAAATGATCATATTCGCAAGCTTGCCACAAAACTTCTCGGGGCGTTTAAGAGCCACCAGGCGTTAGAGTCCCTGATTAAGGCACTCCAGGATGATGATGCTGGAGTACGGACCAACGCGGCCCAGACCCTGGGGCGGATTGGCGACCCCGGCGCGGTCTCGGCTTTGATTGAAGCTACGAGGGATCCGGAGCATCAGGTGCAGAGAGCGGCCATTGACGCGCTGGGAAAGATCGGTGATTTGAATGCTATCCCCCCCCTGGTTGAGGCGTTAAATAATAATAATCGGGGAGTCAGGAGCCGGGCAATAATGTCACTGGGCTTGCTGGGAGGGAGAGAGGCACTGGATAAGATAATTGCGGCTCTTGACGATAAGGAGAGCTGGGTCAGGAGATCGGCCGTGGCCGCGCTGGTGAGGATTGGAGGTGACGAAGTGGTAAAACCTCTGATCCGCGCGATGAAGGATGATTCATCGGCGGTTCGGGGCAACGCGGCCCGGGCACTGGGCATGATCGGGGATGAACGGGCGGTGACTCTGTTGATTGAGGCATTACGGGATGAGGATGATCGGGGCCGCCGTTCCTCCGCGGACGCTTTGGGCCGGATCGGCGCCGAGGTGGCGATAAAGCCTCTGGTAGCCGCGTTGAAGGATAAGGAGGTCTGGGTCAGGAGATCAGCCTCTCACGCGCTGGGGAAGATGGATCCCGTCAAGGTGGTAGATCTGGTCCTGAAATCACTGAAAGAAGACCAAGACTGGGACCGGGAGCGGGTGGCGGAAGATCTGGCTGACATTGTCAATGAAGAAGCGGTGGAATGTCTGCTCGAAGGGCTGGAAACTTCGGACGCGGGGATCAGGTTGATTGTGGTAAAGCTGCTGGTTGGATTGAAAGACCCCCGGGCGATTGAGCCGTTGATAGCCGTATTAAAAGATGCCGATGGAGAGGTTAGAGCTTATGCCGCGGAAGCATTAGGAGAGATTGGTGACGCTCAAGCCGCCGGGCCGCTCCTTGAAGTTTTATCCGATGATGAAGTCTCCGTTCGAATCCGGGTTGTAGTCGCGTTGGGGATGATCAGAAATCCCATGGCGGTTGGACCCCTCATCGGGGTAATGAAGGATGATAAGCGGGCGGTCAGGGTTGCCGCGGTATATGCCCTGGAACGGCTCGGTGATCTTCGGGCGGCGGATCCTCTGATTGAAGCATTGCGTGATTCGGACCGGGAGATACGGCAGGCCGCGGCTGAGGCACTGGGCCGATTTGGAGATGATCGGGCTGTTGACCCGCTGATCGGGGCTTTAGAAGATGATGAAGAATGGGTTCGGCGCGCCGCGTCCGAAGCACTGGGAAGAACCGGGGATAGGCACGCGCTCCTTTCGCTGATTGGAAGACTTAAAGATGATGACGCCGGTGTCCGCCTCGCCGCCGCGACCGCTCTATCCCGGATCCCGGATGAGAGAGCGGTTGAGCCTCTGGTTGAGGTCCTGGATGATCCGGATGCCGGGGTACGAAGCAGCGCGGCGATCGCGCTGGGGAAGATCGGCGATGTGGCGGCGGTTGATTTCCTGGTCCGGGTGCTGAAAGATGGTGACAGCGGAGTCAGGATGAGCGCGGCGATGGCGCTGGGCGGCATCGGGGTGACCGAGGTGACGGGACCTATGATTGAAGCCTTGAATGATCCCGAGGCCGGAGTGCGTACTACCGTTATCCTTGCTCTGGGGAAGATCGGCGATCGGAGAGCGGTGATTCCGGTTTCGAAGATGCTGGGAGGTGATGACAGCCGAATCCGGGCCAGCGCCGCTTCGGTTCTCGGCCGTCTTGGCGGGAAGGATGGGGTGGAAGCTCTGATATCCGTTATCACCGATGATGATGCCTGGGTTAGAAGGATGACAGTGGAAGCGCTGGGCAGGATCGGTGATGGCCGGGCGATCAAGCATCTTATAGCAGCGCTGGGGGATCGGGATAAGGCGGTCCGCGCCAACGCGGCTTCCGCTCTGGGCGAGATGGCCGACCCGGAGGCAATTGATGCTCTCCTGGTATCTCTGAAAGAGGATGAATGGTATGTGCGGGCCCGCAGTGCGTCCGCGCTGGGGAGGATCGGCGATGGCCGGGCGCTGGAGTATCTGATTGAAACATTATCGGATAGTGAACTCCCGGTCCGGAAAGCCGCGGTCTGGGCGCTGGGAGAAATTGGTGAGCTTGTCGCGGAAGAACCCCTTCTGGAACTGATCGAGAGCGAAGTCCCCTCACTCCGGGCCCTGGCCGCGGAATCGCTGCAGAAGATTAAGACCGCCAATGATATCGGTGTAGAGTCTTACCATGTATAAATTAGCGCCATAGGCTCTAATTTACTTTATGGTGAGATAATAGATGTAGTTTAAGCAACTCCCCGCCAACGGCGGGGCTAGATAAATTGGAGACCGAAGGGAGCTAATTTATAAAAGGAGGAATAGGATGGCCTTAGACCTGAAGGGAATAGTATTTGATAATGACAACACGATTGCCAAGATATATCCCAACCCCAAGATTTACTGGCAGGATGTTTTCCTCAAAGTAGTTGAGGAGTGCGGGGGATCGGTCCCGGAGGGAAAAGAGGAAGAGTATATGCTTGCCTACTATACCAACCGGGGTTTTATCGAGAAGCTGGAGACGATCGGCCTCAAGACCAGCATGGATGAGTTCCAGAAGGCAAAGGGAGTTGTTGACGAGAGAGAACGGGTGGCCTATACCAAAGCCGGCAAAGCCGGTCTCTTCCCCGACGCGGTAGAGATCTTCGAATATCTCGACTCGAAAGGGATTCCCTTCGCGGTTGCCACATTTACCACCAAGAACGTGGTGATGGAAGGATTTATCCAGAAACCCGGTGTCCCGCAACCGGTGGGATTTTTTGACTGGAATGACTCCCTCCGTCTTAAACTGGAAAAGCCGAACCCTAAGATTGCCCAGATCGTCCTCGACCAGTTAGGCCTGAAAGCCGAGGAGACGGCTATGGTGGGTGATCGGTTGACCGATATCATTATGGGTAACCTGGCCGGAATGACGACATTTCTGGTGAAAAGAGTTGAAGAGGACAGCCCGGAATTGATCGCGACGATCGAAAAAGAGATCGAGATCGCCCGGAATGACCCCGAGACTCATATCAAGGTCCCGGATTATCAGATCACCAGGCTGACTGATATGATCCCGATTCTGGAAGGTTAATATTATTTATGTAGGGGCACGGCATGCCGTGCCCCTACCGTAGCCGAAATCGCCAGAGTTTATCGGTTCCATTATTAATCCCAACCCGGGGTCCGGTGATGACCCGTTCTCCGGGTTTCGTTTTTCCTCTGATTATATAGAGTTCTTTGGCTCTGGTCAGATCCCACCCGTTCAGGGAGAGTGTAATCTCCATCCCCTGGGTCAGCTTTCCGGGGCCGTCCATCAATCCTTTTTCTTTCAGATTCTTCCGGCTCTTCATCATCCGGTCTAACCCCTCCAGCGGCTCCAGTCCCCGGATCAGGACCGCCCCGGCCGTTCCGTCCTGCTCGGTTACCACATTAAGCAGATGGTGGACCCCATAGCAGAAGTAGACATAGGCAACCCCCGGCGGTCCGAACATGATCCGGCTCCGGGGAGTGGGCCCCCGGAAGGCGTGGGAGGCGGGATCGCCGGGCCCGGTGTAGGCTTCGGTCTCGATGATCCGGCCGGAGAGTCTATCCCCGTCGATCTCTCGGACCAATATCTGGCCGAGCAGTTCTTGAGCGACTGTGATGGTGTCGCGGTTGTAGAAGGATGATGGTAGTGGTTTCATGAGATAATGTAAGCGGTAAGCGGTGAGCGGTAAGCAGTATGCAGTCGCAGCCAGCTGCTACTCACCGCTCACTGTCCAGTCCTGATTTAAAGTTGTCACTTTTTGATTGTTAAAACCTCTTATCCCCCTACCTCTCTCCCTTTTTTATGACAGAACAATTGCAGTCAGGACGATTATCCCCCTACCCCACCCCCTTTTTATGACAGAACCATTACAGACAGGACTATTAGCCTCGCCTCGGCCTATATTTCTTTTTCTTTAATAGTCCTGTCTGTAATCGTCCTGTCTAAATTTCTTTTTGTCGTTGAGCGTTGAGCGTTGAGCGTTGAAAGTTCAGCTTTTAAGTTTTTCCTGCTCCTCCCTGCTTATCCCTGCAATCAACCTCCAGACCTGCCCCACCAACAACGGCAGCACACTCATCCCCAGAACCACCATCCATCCCGTAAAACCGGGATCGGTCAGCTTCAGAATCCGGGCCGGGCCGGGGAGATAGACGGCACCGATTGTGATAATGGTGCAGAGGATCAGGGCCCCCCAGATATAGGGATTCCGGGTAATGTTGTTGCGGAATAGGCTCCCCCCCGGTCCCCGGAGGTTAAAGACATGCCAGAGCTGGGTGAAGGCCAGTGTGAGGAATGAGATCGTTATCGCTTGATCTCTTCCTGCCTCCAGGCATTTGAGTGCCAGCCAGAAGGAACCCAGAACCGCGATCGTCATCAGCAGGCCGTACCCGCCGATTCCCCACCAGAGGCGGCCGGAGATAATCGGCTCTTTAGTCGGCCGCGGACTCCGATCCATGATGGCCGGATCTCCCTCTCCGACCCCGAGGGCCAGGGCGGGGAAGATGTCGGTGATCAGGTTGAGGAAGAGAATCTGGATCGGGAGAATCGGGAGGGGGGCGTTGACCAGCGATGCTAGTCCGATCACCAGGACCTCGCTGATATTACAGGAGAGGAGATATACCACGAAGGAACGGATATTGTCGAAGATGGCACGGCCCTGGCTGATGGCGGAGACAATAGTCGAAAAGGCGTCATCCAGCAGCACCATATCGGCGGCTTCCCGGGCGACCTGGGTTCCCCGTTCTCCCATCGCGATTCCGATATCGGCTTTCTTCAAGGCCGGGGCGTCGTTGACCCCGTCCCCGGTCATGGCTACGATAGAACCGTTCTGCTGATGGAGTCCTATCAGGTCGAGCTTCTGCTCCGGGCTGACCCGGGCGAAGATCGGGGCCCGGAGCAGTTCATCGCGCTCCTGGTCGGAGAGTTGGTCGGGCGGTTTCAATTCCCGGCCGTGAATAACCCGGGTATTCTTATCTTCCGTAAGCCCCACCTCATACCCGATAAGACCGGCCGTGACCGGCTGGTCTCCGGTTACCATCACCACCCGGATCCCGGCGCCGCGGCAGGCGGCGATGGCGGGTTTGATATCCGCCCGGGGAGGGTCGAGCAGTCCGATCAACCCCAGGAAGACCAGTCTCTGATAGGGGGGGGAGTCGAGGTCATCGATCGTTCTGGTCGCTGCCGCCAGGACCCGGAGACCCTCTTCCGCCATCTTCCGGTTCTTTTTGAGCCAGTTCGCACGATCTTTATCCGACATCTCCTTTATACCGTCCGGAGTAAGGAAACGCGAGCATCCCTTGAGAACCTCTTCCGGGGCGCCCTTTACCGCCTCCAGGTAGTGGTCTCCGTCCCGATTGAAGGTTGCCATCATCTTGATCTCCGAGTCGAAGGCTTCCTCCCGCTCTTCCGGATAGGTGGATTGAAGATTATCCGGATCGAGGCCGGCCTGGCGGGCCGCGGTCAGGAGTGATATCTCCAGCGGATCCCCCGACGGTTCCCCCTCCGAGGGAAGCGAAGCATTATTACAGAGGGAAGTTACGGTCAGGAGCTGTTTTATTATGGGGTTATCCCGGAGGCGCGGCGAAACACCGGAGTCGGGGGAGGGGAGAGGGATGTCTTCGCCGCTGATGGTGAGCTGGACTACCGTCATTTTGTTCTCGGTCAGGGTTCCGGTCTTGTCGGTGCAGATCAGAGTGGTTGATCCCAGGGTTTCGACGGCGGAGAGTTTATTGATCAGGGCATTCTTCCGGGCCATCCGGAGCATCCCCCGGGCCAGGGCGATAGTGGCGACGATCGGGAGCCCTTCCGGTATGGTCGCCACCGCCAGAGCGATAGCGGTCTCGATCATCAGATAAAAGCCTTTGCCGGTGATAATACCGCTGGCTGCCACTACTACCGCGACTACCGCTGTCACCCGGATCAGTTTTTTGCCGAGCCGGTCCAGTTGTTTCTCCAGCGGGGTGGCGCTTTCTTCCGCCGCCGCCACCAGGGCGGCGATCTTCCCCAATTCGGTTGCCATCCCGGTAGCGACGACCACTCCTTCTCCCGACCCTCTGGTCAGGAAAGTTCCCTGGTAGAGCATATTGGTTCGATCGGCCAGGCCAGCATCATCGGGGAGGAGTCCGGTATTTTTGGTGACCGGGAGGGACTCTCCGGTGAGGGCGGATTCATCGACCTGGAGCCGGGAGGCGGTGAGAACCCGGAGATCTGCCCCGATAATATCCCCGCCTTCCATGATTACAATATCTCCCGGGACCAGGTCTTCGGACGGGACCTCCCGGACAGTTCCACCCCGTCGGACCCGGGTTGTCATCCGGCTCATCTTGCGGAGTGAGGCCATTGATTTGATCGCCTTGACCTCGGTAATAAATCCGATCGCCGCGTTGATGATCATCACCCCCAGGACAGCCAGTCCTTCCACCCAGTCTCCAAAAACAAAGGAGATGACCGCGGCAACAGCCAGCAGTGCCATGATGACATTCTTGAACTGGGCGGCCAAGATCGACCAGAGACTCTTCTTCCTGCTTTCAGCCAGGCGGTTGGGGCCGTAACTTTTTAAGCGCTTTTTGACCTCGTGTGAATTGAGGCCCGCCTTCCGGGATACCGTGAGATCATTTAACAGACTATCTTCCGGTGTTGACCATGCTCTGGATGTGTTCATAGGTTTAAGTGTGTGGTTAGAGGTAATTATGATTATAAAAGATTGAACATCCAACCAGCCTTCGCTAAAGCTACGGCGGGCAGGGCGTCGAACGTCGAACTTCGAACGTCAAACGACGCATCGGCAAGGGCTACCGGCAACTGACCTGGCCCAGTTATTAGCCGCAAAAATGCTCAAAAATTGCAAGATTTAGCCTCACACGGGCTTTTACTTGATCGGTCGGATCGGTCGGATCCGACTGATGCTCGCCGCCTGTCCCATTTTTTGCCAATGCGTAGTTGAGAGTTGAACGTTGAGCGTTGAACGTTGAACGTTCAGCCTTTAAACCGCCCCCCTGCTAATTCCTTCTCCTCCCTCCCTTTCCCTGCTACTCCCTGTTGAACACCGCCAAAAGCTCCATATGCGGTGTCTGAGGAAAAAAGTCAAAAGGCTGAACAATCTCCAGCTGATATCTTTCCAGGAGCCACCCTGCCTGCTGGAAGAAAGTATTCGGGTTACAGGATGAATATACCACCCGCTCCGGGTTTATCTCCAATATCCTCTTCACCACCTTCTTGCTGATCCCGGAACGGGGGGGGTTGACCACCACCAGGTCAAATCTCCCCGGCCAATCATTACGATTCTCCACCATTACCTTTGAAGCTTTGCCCGCGATAAAGCTCAGGTTCTCAATCCGGTTGATCCGGGCATTGGAATGGGCATTCTCTATGGCGACTTCATCGAGTTCGATTCCGAGAATTGAATTTGCCCGGGAGGAGAGGACCAGGCTGATGGTCCCGCTTCCGCAGAATAGATCGAGGATATTTTCATTCCCTTTAAGATCGAGTACCCGGTGGAGTTCAGGATAAAATACATTCATGATAAAGGGATTAACCTGAAAAAATGAGAACGGAGGTATCCGGAAGGAGAGGTTGAAGACCTCTTCTTCAAGAAAGGAACTGCCGGCAAGGACTGTTACTCTCTCCGGGATAACGGCGTTGGAGAGACTGTCATTGACGGTATGGATCAGGGAGACGATCCGCTTTTTGGTAGGCAGTCCGTCCAGGGTTTCCCGGAGAGCGTCTTCATCAAAATCACCCTGAGACGAAGTTACCAGGTTGACCATAATCTGGTCGGTGAACTTTCCCTCTCTGACCACCAGATTCCGCCAGAATCCAGATCGGAAGAGCGTCGTGTAGGGAAAGAGTGTAGATCTCGGTGGTCGCCGTATCATTAAAAAAAAAACAAAAGATAACAATTATATTTTTGAAACAGAAGTAACAAGCCGTTTCGCATCATCTATTTGCTACTGTCATCTACCCAGTCATAGCTCTCACACCAACC
>CAKZYZ010000424.1 GCA_937885075.1 uncultured bacterium
TCATGGGGATACGAGTTCAGATGTGTGATGTTCCGAACTGAGGAATAATAATATTTTATTTTTTTTTGTTTTTGTTTTATTTTATTTTTGTTTTTTTTTTTTTTTCAAGCAGAAGACGGCATACGAGATATATCAGTGTGACTGGAGTTCAGACGTGTGCTCTTCCGATCTCCTTTTTCAGAATCTCCAGTTCCTCATCTTCGATGCGGATATACGACTTAATCAGAACGGTATCCTGCTGATCCACTACCGGGGAAGAGAGATAGCGTCCCTTGACTTTCTTAAAACCGGACGCGGTCTTCAGAGATATATCTTCCAGTTCGGCAAAGAGCTTGATGATGGCCTTATCCGTGCCATAACCTAACGCCCGAAGCAGAGTTGTAGCCAGAAGCTTGCGACGGGTCCGTTTCTTGTCCAGAATAAAATGGATCTGCCCTTTCCGATTGAATTCAGCTTCCAACCAGGATCCCCGGTTGGGGATAATCCGGAACATATAGAGCCGGGCATTACCAGTGGTTCGCTTGATCAGCTCAAAGCAGATCCCCGGTGTACGGTGGATCTGACTGACAATGACCCGTTCGGCGCCGTTTATAATAAAAGACCCGTGGGTGGTCATCTTGGGGAGATTGCCCACAAAAACACTCTCTTCTTTAACCCAATCACTGCGCTTAAGACGGAGAGTTACCCGGAGCGGAATGGAGAAGGTCAGCCCACGATTCTGACAGTCTTCAATCCCGTACTTTGAAGTGCCGAGGCTATAATCGACAAATTCAAGACAGGTATTACCATCATAACTATAGATCGGGAATAATTCTTCCAGGGCCTGCTGCAGTCCCTGAGATTTCCGAAGAGCAGGTTTAATATCTTCCTGAAGAAAATCATAATAGGATCTGGTCTGCACCTCTAAAAAATCCGGCATCGGTGTCGTATCACTGATCCGGCAGAAACTATTTCTGACATTTTTCTTCAAACTGGAGACTGTACTCATACTCACTCCTTCACCTTAAATTTATAGTAAATTGGGACCACCTGGATCACCCGCCTTAAAATCGGCGGAAAACTACCGGAACCTGCTCAGAGCCTTCGCTCAGCAATTCCGGTATATATCCATGGGCCCCAATAAACTTCCAACTAAGCCTAATACCCGGTTTTAACTATCCAGATGTTTACATCATACTTATTTCAGCTCGGCGGACGCGCCGGCGGCTTCCAGCTTCACCTTAACGGCTTCAGCGTCTTCTTTACTGAGTCCTTCTTTCACCGGAACGGGAGCTGATTCCACCAATTCCTTAGCTTCTTTCAGTCCAAGATCGGTCACGGCTCTGACTTCCTTAATGACCTGAATCTTCTTCTCTCCAAAGGATGTCAGGATCACACTGAACTCGCTCTGCTCTTCCTCAGCCTCGGCAGCGGCCTGACCGGGACCAACCGCGAATCCCATCGGCGCGGCAGCCGTAACACCAAATTTATCTTCAAGCGCTGTTACCAGTTCAGAGAGTTCCAGAACCGTCAGTTCCGAAACAGTATCTATTATTTTTTGAAGTTTTGAGGAGACCGGTGCTTTTTCTTCTCCAACCGCTTCCTCTTCTACCGCGACCGGGGTCTCCGGCTCTTCCTGGACAGCCTGTTCTTTTGCTTCTTCCGACATCTCTTCCTCCTTTATAAGTTATCGCCTCCGGCATCAGTTTAGTGGAATTACACTGACACTAACGCCTTTGGATAAATCAAAACTCTTTCTGTTTTCTCACAAAAAATATGATTATGCTGCTTTCTGATCCCCGATTGCTTTAATTACTCTCGCCAGACCGGTTATCACTTCATTCATTACTCCAACCAACCCGCTTAGCGGGGCCTGCATACCGGAAATTACCCGGGACAAGAGTTCATCCCGGGACGGTAACTCCGCTAATACTTTCAAATCATCAGCGCTGAAAAACTCTCCATCCCAGACCGCCGCCCTAAGATGCGGCGAACCTTGATCTTTCTCATACTTGATAATTACTTTAATCAACTCCGGCAGTTCATTCCTGGTCGAGATGACCGCGGTCTGCCCCTCTATGAAAGGAGAGAGGTTTTCCAGTCCGAATTCCTCCAGGATATGTTTAAAAAGTCTGTTCTTAACCACCAGGCAATCCGCGTCAAGAGAGGCCATTGAGCGGCGCAGACCACCAAAGTCTTCAGAAGAAAGGCCCTGATAATCAGCAACTACAACCCCTGACCGGTCCCGGACGCGGGATGAATATATTTTCTCAATTAATTGTTTTTCAGGTCTCATATAAAATAGCTCACTTCGTTCACTATTTTAGTTTTGAAAAAAGACTGCGTATTTCTTTTATTTCAATACCAAAATAGAATTTACCCTTTCTACCAATAGTTTTTTCGCGCAAATAATTTACAGGCTGGCCACATCCAGTGTCAGAGATGGGCTCATGGAGGCACAGATGGTGATCTTATTGATATACCTGCCTTTGACCACCGCCGGACGGAGCCGGACTATCTCCTGATAGAGGCAGAGAATATTTTCCTTCAACTGTTCCGGAGAGAAAGCGATCTTGCCGATAGCTACCTGAACATCACCGTACTTATTTGATTTGAATTCAATCTTACCGGCTTTTAGTTCATTGATTGCCCCCGGGATATCATCGGTAACGGTTCCCGCCTTTGGACTGGGCATCAGGCCGCGAGGCCCCAGAATCTTCCCCAACCGGCTGATATCACGCATCATCGACTTCTCCGCCACTGCCACATCAAAATCTACCCAGCCGCCCTTTATCTTCTCCACCAGGTCAGCACCACCCGCGTACTCCGCGCCGGCAGCCAGTGCTTCTTCTTCCTGATCCGGTTTGCAGAATGCCAGTATCTTAACTTTCTTACCGGTGCCATGCGGCAGCGATACTGTTCCCCGTACCATCTGGTCTGATTTTCTGGGATCTATCCCCAGGTTGACAATAAACTCCACCGTCTCATTAAACCGGGTAAAAGCTATCTCTTTCAATAGCGTCAAAGCTTCTTCGATTGAATACAACCTACCCGGTTCAACACGCTCTATAGCGGCTCTATATTTTTTCCCTGCTTTACCCATTGTTACTTACTCCAGAACATAGCCCTCGCTTCGTTCGGGCAACATTCTTAGTGCCTAAAGTTTGAAGTGCCTAAAGTGCCTAAAGTTATTCGCTTTCACTCGGCTTTTCAAGCCTTAGCATAACTTAGCCATCACTTCACTTGGGCAACAATTTTTGATCACATATTTTTCTGATTAAAAAAGAACATATTCCGTCTTCGACCACGCTTTATATGCATTTTACCATGGCGGCGACGGTTTGTTTTTTTTAACTTTAGGCACTTTAGCTCACTTTAGGCACTTCGTAACTTTGCCCGAACAAAGTGAGGGCTACTCTACTATTTCGATTCCCATACTCCGGGCGGTGCCGGCGATTATCCGTTCCCCGGCCTCCACAGACCCGGCATTTAAATCTTCCATCTTCTGCCGAACAATATCTCTAGCCTGTTCGCGGGTTACCGAGCCTACTTTCTCCCGGTTTGGAACACCCGATCCCACGGCTATTCCGGCGGCCCGTTTCAGAAGGTTGGCGGCGGGGGGAGTCTTGGTTATAAATGTAAAACTTCGGTCTTTAAAGACCGTAATTACAACCGGAATAATAAAGCCGGCTTTCTCCTTCGTCGCCGCGTTAAACGCGTTGCAAAACTCCATGATATTTACACCGTGAGCGCCGAGGGCCGGCCCAACCGGAGGAGCCGGATTTGCCTGCCCGGCCGGAATCTGAAGTTTTATTGATGCTGTAACTGCCTTTGCCATTAGTTCTTCTCCACCTGCCAGTATTCTAATTCTACCGGGGTCTCTCTTCCGAATATTGATACCCGAACCGTCATCTTGCCTTTGTCGGGATCAACAGTTTCCACCAGCCCTGTCATGCTGGCAAAGGGACCATCGGTAACTTTTACAGACTCACCAACTGAGAAGAGAACCTTCGGTTTTACCTTCTCCTGCTTCTCCTCAATCTGAGATAAGACCGCGGTAATCTCCTCATCCGTAACCGGTTGCGGCGGCATGGTTTTTCCGACAAACCCAATCACGCCCGGGGTTTCATTTACCAGATAAAAGGCCTTATCCATGTACTCCATCTTAACAAAAACATATCCGGGCCAGAATTTACGCTGGGTAATGATCTTCTTTCCCCCCTTAACCTCGGAGACTTTTTCAAAAGGTATCAGTACTTGAGTAACCTTATCCTCCAGGTTGTCGAGGACAACCCGACGCTCCAGGGCATCCCTGACCTTCTGTTCCTGCCCGGAAAGTGTATGGATGACATACCATTGTTGAGTCATAATTAAACCCGATCCTAAAAACTTAAGTTGAGCTATTAAAATCGCCCAATTAAGATTGAATATATTTATCCTTTATTTACAGCAGAGAGGTAATCAACTGAGACAGCACAAAATCAATTCCCCCGATAAAAGCGGCCAGAATAAAAGAAGTGGCAAGGACCACCTTGGTGGAGTCAATCAACTCCTTCCGGGTAGGCCATTTCACCTTCTTCAGTTCGATCTTAGCTTCTTTGACAAACTGGACAATTTTCATACTTAAGTGCCTAAAGTTTAAAGTGCCTAAAGTGCCTAAAGTTAAAAACTACTCATCGGCAACAGAGTATAGACACTCGGCATATTTAGCATTCCAAAGGTTTATCTATTGAAATACTGTTATTTCAATGCTTGCACAATATTATTTTTCCGGAGGAAAAATAATATAACAGGCCAGGAGGGACTCGAACCCCCAGCATCCGGTTTTGGAGACCGGCACTCTAACCAATTAGAGTTACTGGCCTATAATTTAGCGCCGAAGGCGCTAACGTTGAAAAATAAAGACGTTAAAAAGAAAAACCGTTAAAGATCGTTAAACGCTCCGTAGAATCGAGGAATACAGAATAAAACTAATCCCTTAATCAGCGTAATCTCAGTTTATATGCTTTACTTAGTCTGCTTATGAACTGTATGTTTGCGGCAGAATCGGCAATACTTCTTCAGCGACAGCTTACCCGTCGCCTTATTGTGCATAAATGTATAGTTTCTCTGCTTGCATTCACTACAAGCCAATATTATATGTTCACGGGCCATAAACTAGCTCCCTTCTGTCGCTATTTTATCCGATCTTATTATTCGGAGAAAAATAAGATTATTCGATAATCTCAGTTACAGTCCCCGCGCCAACGGTATGACCGCCTTCCCGGATGGCAAACCGCAGTCCCTTCTCCATCGCGATCGGCGTGTGGAGCTCTACGTTTATCTCCACGTTATCACCGGGCATAACCATCTCAACCCCTTCAGGGAGCTGAACAGATCCGGTTACATCCGTTGTCCGGAAGTAAAACTGCGGGCGATATCCCGGGAAGAACGGAGTGTGTCTCCCGCCTTCTTCCCGACTCAATACATATACCTCACCCTTGAATTTCTTATGCGGTTTAATCGAACCTGGCACCGCCAGGACCATGCCCCGCTCTACCTCGTCCTTCTTGACCCCGCGGAGCAGGCAGCCTACATTGTCTCCCGCCAGGCCCTCGTCCAGAAGCTTCCGGAACATCTCTACGCCGGTTACCGTGGTCTTACGCGTATCCCTGATCCCGACAATCTCGATCTCCTCACCTACTTTGATAATCCCTCTCTCGATCCGTCCGGTCACCACAGTCCCCCGTCCCTCGATACTGAATACATCTTCTACCGGCATCAGGAAGGGCTTGTCAATGTCACGTTTCGGGGTCGGGATATAATTATCCACCGCGTCCATCAGCTCGAAGATACACTTGGCATCTTCTGAGTCAGGATCCTCTGAGAGGCCCGCTTTCAGGGCCGAACCGGGGATTACCGGAAGATCGTCGCCCGGATAATCATACGAACTCAACAGCTCTCGCACTTCCAACTCCACCAACTCCAGCAGTTCCGGATCATCCAGCTGGTCAACCTTGTTAAGGAAAACCACAATCGCCGGAACTCCAACCTGGCGGGCCAGGAGAATATGCTCGCGGGTCTGCGGCATCGGGCCATCGGCCGCGCTCACCACCAGAATCGCTCCATCCATCTGCGCCGCGCCGGTTACCATGTTCTTGATATAATCGGCATGACCCGGACAGTCCACATGGGCGTAGTGACGGGCGTCCGTCTCATATTCAACATGGGCTACCGCGATGGTGATTCCCCGCTCCCGCTCTTCCGGAGCGTTATCGATTGAGTCAAATGATCTAACCTCAATCTTATCATTCTTCTTGGCCAGCATCATCGTGATCGCCGCCGTAAGAGTAGTTTTACCATGATCAACGTGCCCGATCGTCCCGACGTTCACATGGGGTTTGGTACGTTCAAATTTTTCCTTAGCCATTTTATTTTCCTCCTGAAATGCTCCGCCATTTCTATTGCTTAACCTAAATTACAAATTTATTTCAAATTACACTATCATGCAAAAATTATATCCAGTATCCGGCGGAACATTTCAGGAGGAAAATAAAAGTTTTGAATGTTTACCATTCATCTCTTCCCCTCTCAATGTTCCGTTATGATTCTAAAATTAATTTCTGCTGTGAGATGCCTTTACAGTACTTTTTTTCGCAGAAAAAAAGTAAGCCCTTGATCGGATTTGAACCGATGACCTCGTCCTTACCAAGGAAGCGCTCTGCCGACTGAGCTACAAGGGCGCACCGATCAATCTTTTATATATAGAAAGAACCCCCATTTTTATGCAATCGAACTGGAATTCTTAAAGATACCAGCCTGCCGTTTATAACCAGTACTACCAGCCGACCAGCCTATGCTAAGATAATCAATTGCGTAGAAATGGAGGCGTACTAATCCTGCCCGTACATAAAGATACAGCGGGCCATAATATCAGACCGCCTTTCTATGTCAACAGATAAAAGAATTTTTTTTAAATTATTTTAAGAGCGGGCGATGTGCGGCACCGCCTCCGGCGGTGACGCAGAACCCACTTAGTAACGGCCCCGATTCACCCACGACTCAATTTCTTTTTTAAGCGGGCGATGGGGATCGAACCCACACTTTCGGCTTGGAAGGCCGAAGCACTACCATTATGCAACGCCCGCGAGATATCTTTTTCAACCAAAGAAAAAGCACCGCGTCCACCAGGAACCGTCGGCACTATCTTATTTCTTCGCTATCAAATTTTAACTTATTTTTTGCCCCGCAAAAAATAAATGGGGAGAGCAGGATTCGAACCTACGAAGGCATTGCCAGCAGAGTTACAGTCTGCCCCGTTTGGCCACTTCGGTATCTCCCCAATATAATTTTTACTTCGTAAAAATTATAGTTTTGAAAAACTTCCTATAATTCCAATTACAGTGTGAAACTTAATTTTCGGAACAGTAACAAAAAGATATCATAATGAGCAACAGAAAAATGTTTGCTTCTTACCCGCCCTCTGGAGCAAAATCAACTTTTTAATTTTCCGAAGGAAAATTAAAAAGCTGGCGAGAGGACTCTCCGCCAGAGGCGGATGCGCCTCTGGCGCAGAACCTCCGCTGGCGTAGCTCAATGGAAGAGCCTTCGTGATCTCCTTAAATTTTAAAGCTGGCGAGAGGACTCGAACCTCCAACCTGCTGATTACAAATCAGCTGCTCTTCCATTGAGCTACGCCAGCGGCAGATATAATATCGGGGGCAATCTAATACAAAGCGCGCCGGTAATCAATAGATAGTTCTTCTTTGTCCGACCGAGCGATCGGACCGGGCGGTGCCATCCGACCAGGCCGACCAAGCCGAGGCCAATAGTCCGACCTGTCAGACAAGTCCGACTAGTCCGACCACCCCCCGGATCTTTCCCGCTGCCTTATCCGGTAGACAATAACCCCATAAATAATCAGGTTAAGAATGAGTACCGCCATTCCGATAGCAATCTGCACTCCCCGGGTCAGATTGCGGGGATAGATAATCGGGAGTATATAGTGTTCGATAAACCCCCCATGGTATCCCAACTCCCCGCCCTTGACCCGAAGCCAATTCTCCAGCGGGGTTAACGGACAGATCCAACCTCCGAATGAGATCAGCGCCCCCCAGAGAAATACCGGGATATGAAGCACCGCCCACCATCTCTTCCGGAATACCAATAATCCCCCCAACGGGACAAAGAGAAGAAAGACCAGATGAACCAGGATAACCGCATAAGCTAAAATTAGATAAATCATAATTAAATCAGCCCCGCCGTCGGCGGGGCTGATTTAGGGAATGGGGATTGGGGAGTAGGGAATGGTTTTCCTAATTCCTATCCCATATTGTTTGTTTCAATTTTATTATTTAAATTCTGAAACAGAAATTTAATTTCCACAACCATCGGGTTTATGGCAAGATACCACATTATCTTAAAAGGCTAATATCAAAATTACAAATTAAGCTAATTAGAACCACGAAGGACACGAAGATCACGAAGAAAAACACTTAAAGAAGTTCTATAATAATTTCTGATTTTTTTACCTTCGTGAACTTCGTGTCCTTCGTGGTAAAAATTCTTTTCGAGTAAGGCCTAATTCTAAGGAGACTAACATGTCAAATAATCAAACCCAACTTGATAAAAAATGTATTAACACCATCCGCTTTCTCTCCGCCGACGCGATACAGAAAGCCAACTCCGGCCACCCGGGGATATGCCTGGGCGCCGCGCCGATGGCCTACATCCTCTGGGACCGTTACCTCCGGTATAACCCCGTCGATCCGGGATGGATCGACCGGGACCGTTTTGTCCTCTCCGCCGGTCATGGCTCAATGCTCCTCTATTCGCTCCTTCATCTTACCGGATACGATCTATCACTTGATGATTTAAAATCTTTCCGGCAGTGGGAGAGCCGGACTCCGGGCCACCCGGAATGGGGACTCACCCCCGGGGTGGAGGCAACCACCGGACCGTTAGGGCAGGGGGTAAGCAACGCGGTCGGGATGGCAATGGCCGAAGCTCATCTGGCCGCGATCTACAACCGCCCCGATCATAAGATCGTCGATCATTACACCTACGCCCTGGCCGGGGACGGCTGCCTGATGGAGGGTGTCACCTCGGAATCCTGCTCTCTGGCCGGACATCTCAAGCTGGGAAAATTAATCGTTCTCTATGACGACAATCAGATATCACTGGCCGGTTCCACCTCTCTTACCTTCTCCGAAGATGTGGAGAAACGTTTTGAAGCCTACGGCTGGCAGGTCCTGAAAGTCACCGATGGAAATGATCTGGAAGGAATCGACCAGGCTATTAAGGGCGCCCGGGAGGAGACCGGAAAACCTTCCCTGATCATGGTCCGGACCGTAATCGGCGATGGGGCTCCAAATAAAGAAGGAACCTTCGGCTCCCATGGCTCCCCTCTGGGAGAAGAAGAGATTGCCGCCGCCAAAGAGGCGATAGATTGGCCGGTCGAACCGGCCTTCTTTATTCCGGAAGACGGACTGGCTCACTTCCGCCTGGCCCGGGAAAGAGGCGGAGAGCTTGAATCAAGATGGAACACAATTCTCAAGGATTATAAAGAATCCTATCCCGAAGAGGCGGCGGAGTTCCAACGAATTATGGCGGGCAAGCTCCCGGCAAACTGGGAAGAAGGCCTACCGGAGTTCCCGGCGGATTCTTCCCCGGCCGCCACCCGTGCCACCTCCGGAAAGGTAATGCAGGTACTGGCAAAGAATATCCCGGAGATGATGGGCGGATCCGCCGATCTCGACCCTTCCACCAAGACCGCGCTGATCGGGATGGGAGACTATCAGGCTCCGGGAAGTTCTTCCGGAGATATCCAGGGAAAAGTCGGAGAGAGCTGGGACTACAGCGGACGCAATATCCATTTCGGAGTTCGGGAGCATGCCATGGGTTCGATCTCCGTGGGGCTGGCCCTCCATGGGGGGATAATGCCTTATACCGCCACCTTCCTGGTCTTCTCCGATTATATGCGAGGGGCGATCCGGGTAGCGGCCCTCTCCGAACAGCATGTTATCTTTGTATTCACCCACGATAGTATCGGGGTCGGAGAAGACGGTCCCACCCATCAGCCGGTGGAACAGATTATGGCTCTCCGGAATATACCAAACCTTACCGTCATCCGCCCGGCCGACGCCAATGAGACGGTAGAAGCCTGGAAAGCCGCGGTCAAACTCTCAAAAGAACCGGTCGCTCTGATCTTCACCCGGCAGAATGTCCCGGTCCTGGACCAGGACCGATATGGCTCAGCCGCGGGGGTCTTAAAAGGAGGATATATCCTCTGGGATTCATCCGAAGAAGATCCGGAAGTTATCCTGATCGGTACCGGCTCCGAGCTGGAGACCGCCCTGATAGCCGGGGAGGAACTGGCCGCGGAAGATATCAATATCCGGGTAGTCTCGATGCCGTCATGGGAACTCTTCGACCGGCAGCCCCGGGAGTACCGGGAGAGTGTCCTCCCCCCGCGGGTCACCGCCCGGGTCGCGGTGGAGGCAGGGATAACCACCGGCTGGGAGCATTATACCGGGCTCAACGGTGCCATAGTCGGCCTGGACCATTTCGGAGCCAGCGCCCCGGCCCCGATCCTCTACGAAAAGTTTGGGATCACACCGGAAGTTGTAGCTCAACGGGCAAGAGAGTTGAGAAGCAGGGAGGAGTAGGGAATAGCAGGGAAGAGGAGGGAGAAGCTGAATATCCAATATCCAATTTCCAATGTCCAAATGCAGGAAGCACCATGCGGCGCAACCGTCCGACTTGTCCGACCCGTCCGACTTGTCCGACTCCTCGGATCAATCCGATCCGACCGATCCGTCCGATGAAAAAGGGGCGAAGGTGGGGGCTGAAAGACTGAACATCGAACATCGAACGTTCAACTCCGAACGTCGAAAGAAAAGCCCCGAAGGGGCGGCAGTCAATAGCCAAGGGCGTAAGCCCTGGTTCCACCCCAAACAAAAATAATAAAAGGACACCACCATGAAAACCCTGGTTTCACTTGATCTTCTGGAAAAATTTATGACCGATGTATTCATCGGTCTGGGGGTGCCCCGGAAAGACGCGGAGATCTGCGCCAATGTCCTGATCACCGCCGATCGCCGGGGTATCGACTCACACGGGATCGGCCGATTGAAACCAATCTACTACGACAGGATTAAAGACGGAATCCTCTCTCCCGTTACCAACATTGAAGTAGTTAAGGAGACACCAACGACAGCGGTTATCGACGGCCATAACGGAATGGGACATGTAATCGGAAAACATGCCATGGCAATGGCGATTGAGAAAGCCCAACACCTCGGAATGGGGATGGTCGCCTGCCGGAACTCAAGCCATTACGGTATCGCCGGTTATTACGCCTTGATGGCGACAGACAGTGACATGGTAGGAATCACCGGGACCAACGCCCGCCCATCAATCGCCCCTACCTTCGGTGTGGAAAACATGCTCGGAACCAACCCCATAACCATCGGAGCTCCCAGCGATGAACCATTCCCCTTTCTGATTGACTGCGCCACTTCAGTAACCCAGCGCGGGAAGATCGAGGTACTTGATCGACAACACCAGGATACCCCGGATGGCTGGGTGGTCGGAGTGAAAGGTAAATCCCGTTCCGACACTCACCAGATCTTACAGGATCTGGTGGACGGCACCGCCGCCCTCCTCCCGCTCGGAGGGGCAGGCGATGGCTCAGGCGGCCATAAGGGCTACGGTTGGGCCACCGCGGTAGAGATATTCTCGGCCGCCTTTCAAAACGGGAATTTTTTAAAGGCTCTCTCCGGCTATCAGGACGGGAAGAAAATTCCCTATAATCTCGGCCACTACTTCCTCGCTATCAACCCGGAGTTCTTTGTGGGCGCGGAGGCCTTCAAGAAGACCGCCGGCAATATCCTCCGCCAGCTCCGCGCCTCCAGAAAGGCCCCCGGCCACGACCGGATCTATACCGCCGGAGAGAAAGAATATCTAACCTCCCAGGAGAGAGATAAAAATGGAACCCCGGTCTCCGAACCGCTCCAGAAGCAGTTGATAACCATGCGGGATGAACTGGGTCTGACAGAATACCAATTTAATTTCGCGCCTTCGGCGCGAAATTAGTTTTGAACCAAGATTCAGATGGGCGGGAAAACTTCACCACCGACCTTGCGTTGGTGGAAAAATGACTGATAGCTAGGCCGTACTCGAAAAGGTATTTTTAACATTCTGTGCTAAAAAACTAAATATTCACCACGAAGGTCACGAAGAACACGAAGAAAAACAAAGAAAACTATGGAATTTTCCTTTGTTTCTTCAA
>CAKZYZ010000425.1 GCA_937885075.1 uncultured bacterium
TGAACGATTTATATAAGTGTGACTGGAGTTTAGATGTTTTTTTTTTTTTTTTTTTTAATGATACGGCGACCACCGAGATCTACACTCTTTCCCTACACGACGCTCTTCCGATCTCTAAGACACAAAGACACAAAGAAAAGAATTAAAGATACGTATGACTACTTCTTAGTGTCTTTGTGCCTTTGTGGCAATGCTTATTGAAATTCCGATACAGGAACTTAGCTTCGCAACTTTTTTGACAGGACGATTTTGGGGCAAGACGATTGCCCACTACCTCATCCCCCCCTTTTAAAGAAGAATGATTCAAATCAATCTATATATTGCAATCCTGCTTTTAATCATTCTGCCCTCAATCATTCTGCCTTTAATCGTCCTGTCCCAAAATCATCCTCTCAAAAATAGTCCCGCTTACTTTCCCTCCGCCAGACGAGCGGCAAGGCGCTCCGGGAGGCCGGCGGCCCGGATCTTTTTCTGGGCTTTGCGGATCGGGTACTTAACCCGGATAATTTTCAACTCTCCCGACTCATCATCAAATACGCCATACGATGCCCGGGGATCACGATCCCGGGGCTGGCCGACACTGCCAACATTAATTATATATTGCCACTGCCGGGATAGAAAAAACTCCGATCCCGGGAGTTGGTCAACCCGCCTTCCATTCTTCCTATAGATAGCCGGACGATGGGAATGTCCGAAGAAGCCAAAACTACCGGAGAGTCTATTAAATGAGGGAGAGGCATCATCGGCGCTGTGGATATAAACCCAATCATCCGGGCAGACAAGATTGCTATGAAAGATGGTAATATCCCCGAGAGATCGGATCAGAGGGAGGGACGCCAGGTATTCTCGTCCGGGTGTCTTCAGTTCGCGGATAGTCCAGATAATCGCCTTAGAGGCCAGAGGGGTAAAATTTTTCAGTGCGGTAAGACCACAGACGGCGGCATCGTGATTACCAAGGACAGCGACCGGGTTCAGTGATCGGATCAATTCCAGACACTCATTCGGATTCGCTCCATAGCCGACTATATCTCCCAGGCAGATATACTTCTCTACCTTGCGCCTCCTGACTTCAGCCAAAACCGACTGCAATGCTTCCAGATTACCATGGATGTCGGAGAGAACGGCATACTTCAAAATAAATTAGCTCCCTTCGGTCGCTACTTTATTGTTTTAAAAAAAAAGACTAATGTAATTAGATTAGTGCAACACCAAAAATAGTCCAATTGTCTCTAATCGAATTTACTTGTGGAAATAATCATATTTTTGCTATGAAAAATATGATTCTTGTCCCGAAGCAGGAACTTAGCTTCGCAACTTATTTAACCGCGGATTTCGCGGATTATGCTGATCAAGAGGAAAAACAATCCGCCTAATCCGCTTAATCCGCGGTTTATCAGTCGGGGCGGGGAGATTTGAACTCCCGACCTCACGGACCCGAACCGTGCGCGCTAGCCAGGCTGCGCTACGCCCCGAAATGAAGAAAGTGCCTAAAGTAAAAATAAGTGCCTAAAGTGCGCTAAAGTGCCTAAAGTTGAAAGTTACCGCCTTCACCTGGCCAGCCCGGGAAAAAGCACGCGGGTCTCCGCCAGAGTAACGCACTATATTGTTTATTAACCTGATCCCGTTAAAAATATAAATATTTCAAAACAGAATCTTAAGGTAAAACGTGAAGAGTGATACGTGATTAGCCGCATAATGTCAAGCTACAAAACTATGGCAACCTTTACCGATCTTTAACCTTTCAACGGTCTTCAACGACCTTCAACGTCCTTTCTTTTCAACGTCCTTTCTTTTCAACGTCCCTTCTTTTTAACGTCCCTATTCTTTAACGTCTTTTCTTCTCATCACCTTCTTATGGACCCATATATAGCCTACCAGAATAATAATACATCCCGGAATAATCCAGATCATGTTCTCGGTCACCACCGCTTTGCCGGACTCTATGACCTCACCGTAAGACATCTCCGTGGTCTGCAATCCCAGATGATAACCGATGGTAATCAAGACAATAACCCAGAGCCCGGCTCCCAGGGCGGTAAATAGACTGAACCGACCGAATCTCATTCTGGAGAGCCCCGCCGGGAGGGATATTAACTGGCGGATCGCGGGGATCAACCGGGAGACAAAGGTAGCAACTTCGCCATACTCACGGAATATCTCTTCCGCCCGCTCCATCTTCTCTGGCGGCAGAAAGAAATACCGGCCATATTTATGAAAAAAAGGCCGTCCCAGTTTAAGCGCCAGAAAATAATTAAAATACGCGCCGGCCAGGGAACCAGCCAAACCACAGAGAAATGCCACCCCGAGCGCCGCGTATGGATCACCCGGGAAGAACTCCGCCCGGGCCGCCCAGAATCCGGCAGGGATCATAATTACTTCACTGGGGAACGGGATTAAGGAAGACTCGATCGCCATGAATACGAATACCAGCAAGGGACCACGCCAGGTAATCATCAGATCGGCCACACTCTCCAGAATTGGAATAAGATGTTCTGTCATAAATTAACTCCCTTCGGTCGTTAATTTAGTTTTGAAAAACGACCAGCATATTTTTAATGTAGCAAGCATTGAAAAACTAATACCTAGGTTGAGCGATTATTGCGGATGAAATGTGCTGAGATTATGAGGTTGCATCGATTGCAAAAAACGCAGTCATGTTAATAAATGCGAACGAGTATTTTTTCAATCGCTTGCAGACCATAAGGTTAGTGCAGTTCGCCGCATAGAATCGCTCAATTTAGGTAATAATAATTTCCCAATATACCATTCGACATCTTTAACGTCTTCTATCTTTCCACCCATATTCACCGATTAAGGGGACAAAGACACATCCGCCTTCATCGTGTTGAATGATCTCATCTCCTCTCCTGGTCAATACCAGAAGACGCTGTGAGTAGTCGCTTCCCGTCGGGATGACCAAGCGGCCGCCCTCGGCAAGTTGTTCCACCAGCGGAGAAGGAATGCCCGGTGAACCGGCGGTAACGATAATTCCGTCGTATGGTCCATATTCCGGCCACCCCAGAGTTCCATCACCGACTTTAATAAGTATATTGTCATAGTCCTTCCGGCGGAGCAACTCTTCCGTACGACGGGCGATCGACTCAATTCTCTCCACGGAGTAGACAGTACCAGCCAGCCGGGATAAGATCGCGGCCTGATAGCCTGATCCGGTTCCGATTTCCAGAACTTTTTCACCACCGATCAATTCCAGGCATTGAGTCATTACCGCTACCATGTACGGCTGGGAGATAGTCTGGCCCTCCCCAATCGGCAGAGGATGGTCCCCGTAAGCCTCCCTCAAATCAACCCCCGGAATAAATTCATCTCTCGGCACCTCAAGAAAGGCCTCCAAGACATGAATATCCGTAATCCCCCGCGGTTCAAGCTGCCGCGCTACCATCATCTCCCGGAGCCGGGGTGCTTCGTTTTTCATCCTATTAGCATAGTCTTTTTTCAAAAATTAATTAGTACATCAAACGGTGGGGACGCTACGAGTATGAAGCACCGGGGTACACTAAAAGCTTCCCCTGAATTGTAAGGTTTCAGTGAACCCCATCCTCTCGTAGCGGCTGCCTTCAGGCTGCCACACGATGGCGACCTGAAGGTCGCCTCTACGAGCACGGGGCAACGGGGTTCACTGAAACCTTACAATCATTCGCGTACCAAACTTATGGGTATTTGATTTAAGAGTTATCTTTCTTCAGATACTTACAGATTAATCTTAGAAACCTTACTGTATCCCTCCCCGGCTTGATCTCGCTTACCTGTCCGGTATAGATGGTCTTGATGGGAACCGAGGCGATCTTGAAACCAAGACGCGAAGCTAATATAAGCATCTCGGACTCCAGATCATAATTCTCTGTGGTAAAGTTGATACTTTCCAACACCTCTCTTCTGATTAACCGGTATCCGCATTGACTATCCGGTATCTTCTGCTGGCTCAGCCAGGATAGTATGATAGACATGGCACGGTTGGTCCAGTAGCGGACCCGCGGCATACCGGCGGCATTCGCCAGGCGATTACCCACCACAATATCGGCGCCGCGTTCGTTAGCGCGTTTAATAAATGCCGGTAACTCCTCCGGATCGTGCTGACCATCGCCATCCAGCACAACAATAGCTTCACTGCCATCCGCCAATAACAACTCAAACCCGGTCCGGAGTGCCGCTCCCTTTCCCCTGTTCTCCGGATGACATATAACCTCCGCCCCGGCATCCTTAGCGACGGCGACAGTCCGATCGGCGGATCCATCGTCAACCACCAGAACCCGGCAGACAGACCGAAGAGCACCCCTCACAACTTCCGCGATATACTCCCCCTCATTAAACGCCGGAATCAGGACGGAGACGTTTGATGTCGTTAAGTTTATTTTGTGCTCATTCATTCTGGCTCTTGTCACAATTGGTTATACCTGAGAAGATAGTAATCAGTGACCAGTTATCAGTAATCAGTGGGCCTGGTTACCTATCGGAGGCGTACTGATAACTGATCACTATTTACTGATTACCATCTTTTCACTGATTACCGATTACTGTTTACTGATTACTTTCTTGTCTAATTACCGATTACTTACTTATTTACTCCCAAATAAGCTCGTAGCAATACCACTGATCGAGATTGGCGGCAATACACTCTTCCATCTCCTTGACTAAATCAAGGATGATCTTTTTCTCCCGACTCTCCCGGTCCATATTCTGATTAACCGAAAGCGGCGGTCGAAATACCGCTCGATAGCTATGGGTGGATTGGCGGACAAAGTAACCGAAGAAGATCCCGGCATCAGCGCGAACCGCGAGGGTAGCCGGACCGCGCGGGATATGAGCGGGACCGCCGAAAAATGTTACTTCAAGCCCTCTTTCGGTAACATCCCGATCTCCCAGGATAAGAACCAGTTGATTCTTCTTTAACGCGCGGAGACTTCTCAGAGCGGCCTGACCGACCGGGATAACATTCATTCCGGAGATAGCCCGCTGATTAACAAAAAGGCGATTGAGCCGGGTATTGTGGTGAGATAGCGCGATCGCGTTGACCGGGTACCCCAAAAACGATAGAACCATTCCTCCCAATTCCCAATTTCCCAGGTGAGCGGTAACACCGATCGCTCCTCTTCCATCTTTAAGCGCGGCCTTGATATTGTCAGTCCCGGAAAACTCCACCAGCCTCTCTATCTCCTCCCGGCTCAACCGAGAAAATCGGAAAAAATCCACCAGGTAGTAAGAGAAGTTCCGGAAATTTTTCCGGATCAGGACGCGGATCTTTCTTCGGGCTTCCAGGCTCTCCGTATCCTTCCCCAGGTGATTAAAGACATGGATAAGGTTAGCCCGGAGATTCCTTTTACTTCGCAAAGAAAACAGGTAGGTCGCTTCCGCGATGAAAGCCCCGAGCCCATAAACCAGGCGGGGAGGGATAACCCTGACCACAAACCGCAGAAGTTCGAATAAGTAGTACTTAATCATTAATTTTTACTTCGTAAAAATTATTATATTTTCTGTTCTATGTTAATACCTGGATAGCAAAATATAAGGATAGAATTCTATATACTTACTACTTCAAATTTTCAAGACATGAATTGCTATGTTAGTAGTTTTACCTGCATTGATCCAATAAAATAATGTTGATCGGTGTTCAAAACTAAATTAGCCCCGCCTAGGTGGGGCTAATTTAATTATATATTTAGCAGCCTGTCGGGCGGCATCGGGTTTTCTTATATTTTCCATTGATTCAACCATCTGCCGGCGAAGATTATCATCTTTAAGCAAATCCACTACAATCTCCGCGGCGATTTCATCATCAGATGCCTGAATCGCCACGCCATTCCTCTCGAGAAATTCTGCGTTCAATTCTTCCTGTCCCGGGAGCGGATCGATTAAGACCATCGGCAGGTTTTTCACCAGCGCCTCGGCGGTTGTCAGCCCTCCCGGCTTGGTCACTATTATATCCGCCGCTACCATCAATTCATCAACCGACTCAATAAATCCGAATACTTGAAAATGATGGAAGAGCCCCGGCTGAAGGCGTTTCAGATGAGCGTGCTGTCGCAGATTCCTCCCGGAAATCGCAACGATCTGAAACCGGGCCCGCCGGCCATCCAACGCCAAAATCAGACGCTCCAACGAGACCGTTCCCTCCCCTCCCCCCATCAGTAAAACAGCGGGATCTCCGGGAGAGAGTCCATACTTCTCTTTCAGCACAAGCGGATCAAGTTGTCGGCTGAACTCCGGGTGAACCGGGATACCGGTCACCCGTACCCGATCGATTGCAACCCCGTCTCCTACCAGTTGCGTTCCGCTCTCCTCTGAAGGCAGGAGGTAAAGATCGACCTGATCATCTATCCAATATCTATGCGCCCGGAAATCGGTCGGGACCGCGACCAGTGAATAATTAAGGTTCAGACTTCTCTTGCAATCAGCCGCCAGGATAGATGGTATCGCCTGTGTACATACCACCGTATCAGGATCTAATTCTTCCAATAAGAGCTTGACCCTCTTCCGGGAAATCCAACTCAGGAACTGCAGGGGACGATTAAGCCCCTCCCTGACCTGCCGATGATCATAGACCGAATTCCAGAGACGCGGGGCGAAATGGACCAGTCTCCGATAGAGGCCGATAAAAAGACCTCCCACCCAGGCGGGCCAAATTTCCAGCAGGTCCAGACAGGCAACTTTGAGAAATGTATCCGACTCCTTAAGCGCGGCCTGGATGGCAAGAGCAGCCTTCCGGTGCCCCTGACCAACGGAGACATACAATATTAAAATGGTCCTGGAAGACATTTATTATTTTTTCTTAAAAATAATATTGAATGAGCTTTGATTCAACATTCTGGGTGAATTTTTAATAGTCCTGCCTGTAATCGTCCTGCCTAAATTCTTTTGTTTTTTAATCGTCCTGGTCCCCCCAAAATTTTATTCGTGGCCCCTAAATTGTCTTGTCTAATTGTCTTTTGAAGTTGGACGCCTGCCCGCCGTAGCCTTGGCGAAGGCTGGTTCGATGTTCAAAGTTGGAGCTTGGTGTTTGACGTTCATCCTTTATCCTATTTTCAATGATCTTTAATTATTTTCAACGATCGTGTAAACTCTTCTATTCGATAGTAAGCTTTTTTCAACAGATCCTCCGGCGCCAGATAGACTACCCGAAAATGTTTGGTACCCGGACGTTCCCCGAAACCGGATCCGGGGACAACCACCACCCCGGTATCTTTAATTAACTCCCTGACAAATTCATCATCACTACCCTCAATATGCAGCCGGGGAAAAGCATAAAAAGCGCCTTCCGGTCTGACACAGGTGATCCCGTCAATCGCGTTCAGCATCTCCACCGTGATATCCCTCCGGCGAACCAACTTGTCCCGGGCATCGAGCAATTGATCCTGTTCCCCCTCCAGGGCGGGCTTGATGGCCCACTGAATGGGGTGATTGGCGGAGAGCCGGGCCCGCAATAATTTATTGATCGCTTCCATATAATCTTCCAGTTCTCTCTCCGGACCACTGACAATACCCCATCCGATCCTGAAACCTGGCGCCAGATAGTTTTTGGAGAGACCATTAAAGGTTATCACCGGAAGATCCCCGTTCAGCGAAGCCGTGGATACATAGGGGATATCGTCCAGAATCAGGCTGTCATATATTTCATCGGAAAAAACGACCAGATTATGGTCCAGGGCCAGGTCAACAATTCCCCGCAACACTTCTTCCCGATATACAGCCCCGGTCGGATTGTTGGGGTTTATGACAACAATCGCCCTGGTCTTCTCGTCTATCCGGGAAGCAATATCCTCCAGATCAGGCTGCCAGTTTTCATCCTCATTGAGATAATATGGTCGGGGTTCAGCGGCGAGCTTATTTATGATCGCGCTGTAGAGAGGGTATCCAGGACAGGGAACAAGCACATTCTCCCCCGGATTAATCAGCGCGGTCAGACAGATATCGATCGCCTCCGAGGCGCCGGTAGTGACGAAGACATCCCGGATCCGGTCAATCCCCTTACTCCGGGCGGAATCAGTAATCGCCCGGCGGGCCTCTTCTATCCCGGATGAGGGGGCGTAGCCATTATAATTATCCCGCATGGCCTGAAAAACACGCTCCAGAATATGGGGGGCGGTATGAAAATCAAACTTATTGGGATCCCCGATATTCAGGTAGAGCATCTCTCTCCCCTGCCGGGCAGCCTCGTCCGCCAGCAGAACAATATCGCGGACCGCGTAGGTTATCTTCTCCGTCCGGCGGGATGGGATTATCTTCTTCATTGAAATTCTTCTCCAAATTAAAATTTTTCTGCGAAAAATTTTATCTATTATGCAATTACCTTATTTTAGTTATACTATACTTTCTTTTTGAGCAAGAGTATTAATTTATCTTCCATAATCTTATTTTTTCTGTCTTTGATTAAACTTCGGGAGAGACCAAAATAATATGATTGTTCAAGCATTCGAACAACATTAAAACTAAATTTTGAAGCTTAGTTTTATGGAACATAAAACTAAAATCCGAATCGCCGCGACCATCCTGATAGTCTCCGGTCTGCTCGTCTATATTAACAGCTTCTCCGGAGCTTTCGTCTTTGATGATATCAAAGCGATTGTCGCCAACCAACGTATCCGGAATCTTCTGCCACTAACTGAATCCATGACCGGTCCGATGGAGAGCGCCCTTCGGGACCGGCCGATCGTAAGCCTCACCCTGGCAATCAACTACGCGTTAGGAGGTCTGGATGCCTGGAACTTTCATGCCTTTAACCTTCTAATTCACATCCTGACCGGGTTAACACTCTTCGGTATCATCCGTCGGACATTCCTCAGCCGGAGATTAGCTGCCCGTTTTGACCGGCAGGCAACCGGCCTGGCCTTTGCCTCCGCCCTCTTATGGATAGTCCACCCCATACAGACCGAGAGTGTTACCTACATAATTCAGCGAAGTGAATCTCTGGCCGGTTTATTCTATCTGCTTACTCTCTACTGCTTTATTCGAGGGGGAAGCTATCTTGTAATTGCGAAAAGCGGAGCAACGGCGGATCAAACTTCGAACAACGCAGGACACCGTCAACCGTCAACCGTCAACCGTCAACTTTCTTCTCTCTGGTTAGGTTTATCTTTCCTATTCTGCGCGCTGGGAATGGGAACTAAATCGGTAATGATTACCGCTCCCCTGATGGTGATTATCTACGACGCCATCTTTATCTCCGGCTCGCCGCGGGAAGCCTTCAAAAACCACTGGCCCTTCTTCATCTCTCTGGCGGCAACCTGGCTCATCCAGATACTGATTATCCTCCGTACGGATTATGGTGATCTAAAAAGTTTGAGCCCTACCGCCTATTTCCTCACCCAGCCGGGCGTCATCCTCCACCTTATCCGGCTCTCTTTCTGGCCCCATCCTCTCTGCCTTGATTACGGCTGGCCGCTGGCTCACCGCATCAGGGAGATATTGCCACCGGCCATGCTAATAGGAGCATTGCTCTGGGCAACTATCTGGGGATTAATCAAGCGCCCCACGCTGGGTTTTCTCGGTATCTGGTTCTTCTTAATCCTCGCCCCTACCTCCACCATACTTCCCCTGGAGGATCCAATATTCGAGCACAGGCTATATCTTTCGCTGGCCGCCTTTACCACACTTGCTGTTCTCGCAGCCTATACTCTCCTGAGACGAGTAAGATCAAAAAAGCGAAGAATTATCCTGGGATGTGTTCTCCTTACGGCGACAACCATCATACTTGGTTATCGAACTCACGTACGCAACCGGATATATCAAAGTCCATTAGTACTCTGGCAGAGCATAGTCGATCAGCGGCCGGAACATGCCCGGGGCCACTACAATCTCGGACTTGAATTGAGCAAAGTGGGAAAGAGAGAAGCGGCAATAGTGGAATACCGGGAAGCAGTACGGCTTAAACCTGATTACTCCGACGCTTACAATAACCTGGGCGCTGCCTTGGTCGAAGGTGGCAACGCTCTTGAAGCGATCAGGCATTATGGCCAGGCCCTCCGCACGAAACCACAGTTCTGGGAAGCCCGTTATAACATGGGGATCGCCCTCTCCAGCCTGAAAAAATATAGAGAAGCGGAGATCTGTTTCCAGGAAGTAATCCGGATTCAACCGATCTTCGCACCAGCCTATCACCAGGCAGCCGAGGAACTCTGGAAGATGGATCAAATCGACCAGGCGCTCCCCTATTATCGGAAAGCAATCCGGCTCAACCCCGCCTACCGGGAGATACTCTACAACCGTGGAGTAGAACTATCCAACCGGGGTGACCAGGGACCGGCTCTAAGTATCTTCCAAACCATCCTCTACGTCTATCCCGACTATCCTCCCGCCCGCCAAGCGGTAAAACGGTTGACGGGAAAGGAAAGTTGATGTTTGACGATTTTTTCGGGGTTAAAAGTTGCTTACATTTAATTGCATCTGCTATCTTCAATTGTTTTAGTATATAAATAATGGAGATCTATCATGACTGAAAGTGAAAAAGAAAGATTCGAAATACTCCAGGAACACATGGATCGAAATTTTGATGTAATTGCGGAAGGTTACAGTGTCCTAAGTAAAAATTTAGAAAGATTTAGAGAAGAATCGAGAGAGGGGCGGGTTGAGATCACAAACCAATTAACTTTGGTGGCGAAGAACTTAAGCAATCAGATTGCCGGGAACCGGGAAGAGATCGGGAAGAACCGGAAAGAGATCGGGAAGAACCGGAAAGAGATTGGAAAGAACCGAGAAAAAATAGAGGAAGTGGGGAGAAAAGTGGACGAGAACCATAGACAGATTAAGGAGCATGACTGTAAGATGGACCGGTTTATTAAAAAAACCGAGGAACACGATGAGAGAATAGATAGGCTTGAATTTGTTTAACAATAACTTTTTTTACTTTGTCCCACTGCTAATATCCCAATCAGCTATTACACGAACCACCCCGCCCCCCAAAAAAAAGAATTCCCGCCTTCCTGACTGCTTCACAGGTCACCACTCTTTCTAAAACGTTTTTTCTTTTCAACGTTCCCTTTCAACGTCGTTTCGTTTTAACGTTCTTATTCTTCAACATCCCTCCCCCCCTGCAATATTTGCACCATTCCAATGCAACATTTTGTTCATTGTTGCAACATTTCCAGCATCCCCATAAGAAACAGCCATTACCTATCTCATTCAAATTCAACGTAATAAAGATAATCGCAAGAATAATTGAATCTGGCACGCAATTTGCTCTTATATTTACTGTATTATTATGTTTCTTTATCGTTATATCAAATAAATATTTTAGTTTACAACCTTGACATAGAGAAGTGATATGCTATCTTTATGTTAGAACAAAATATGGATTTTTGTGTCTAAAAATATATCAAGCATATTCGATAATTAATTAACTACTTAAACAATCTAAATCCAATTACATTCCATAACACTATAATTTTTGCGTAGCAAAAATTATAAGGAGGAGAAAGATGAAATATATCCAACTTACCATTCTACTGACCGTCTCAATTTTACTGATCGCTTTCCCGGTCTTCGGGAAAAATCCCCACCCCCTGGATGTTCCCGCCATCAACTTCCAGGGGAGGATAGAGGTGGGAGAGATCGGCTATTCCGGTGCCTCCTGGTTCGCTCTCTCGATCGGGAATGAGGCTTTCGACAACATCTATTACAACGGATGGTGCAAGACAACCTGCGTGGAAGGCATCTATAATGTCCTGATCGGACGGGATACCGCCGCGATGACCGATGCCGTCTTCAACCACCAGGACGCCTACTACCTCCGGGTAGCCTTCTCCACCGATGGGAACAACTTTGAGACTCTAAGCCCCGACCAGGAGATCGTTACCGTCCCCTTTGCGGTCAACGCCGACCTCCTCGACGGCCTGGAGAGCCCTTCCAGCGCTTTTGTCGGCGAGACTGACGTGCAGACCCTGACCAATAAAACCCTGACCAGACCGATTATTGACAGTACCTACTTCACGGTCGCGCCGGGTGCTCTCCCCTCCAACCCATCCGAGGGGTATTTCGGTTATGATAGCTCCAGCCATTCCTTTAAATACTGGAACGACACCGAATGGGTCGCATGGGGAGAAAGCACTGCTTCGACTAATGTCTGGACCCGTACCGACAGCCACCTCTCTCCGTCATCTGCCGGGGATGATGTTCAGTTGAATTTGAACGAAAACTTAATCTTTGATGGGTGGAACGGGTCCCCCACAAATCTTTTGATCGCGCTTGATGACGCGACCAAAGCCGGTATCTACCAGGCAGGAAATAGCCAAATCGATTTCGTCACCCAGTCCGAACGGAGATTCTCAGTCCGCTCGGGAGGCCAGGTCCGATTTATGCCCCTGGGATCCAGTCCCTCGGGGGGAGCAGAAGGAGACTTCTATTACGATACCGACCAGGAATCTTTCATGTATTTCAAGAATTCATCCTGGCACCCGATCGCCTCCGGGTCCGGCAGCATCATGGACCCATTCGGGTCCAACTGTACACTCCGCGGATCTGACGGGACCACCTGGGTCGCCACCACAGGGATGGAGATTGACGTCGATGGCAATGTCACCGTCGGCAAGAATTTAGAAGTCAAAGGATACCTTTACTTCGATAAGGACAGCAATACTTACATCACCAAAGGTGGGGATAATATTATCGATTTTTACACCGCCGGCACCAAGCGGTTGACCCTCGACCCGGTCGGTCAGCTTCTTCTGACCTACAACGGGAGCGAGAGCAACCCCCTGATTGCAATCGGGGGAGAGAATAACACAGGTATCTATCAAGCTTACGACAACCAGATCGACTTCACCACTGACTCCGAGCGGCGATTTTCGATACGTTCTACCGGAACGGTCCGCTATATCCCGGTCGCCCAGCCAGGCAGCGGAAAAGAGGGTGATTTTTATTACGATACCGACCAGCACAGCTTCATGTATTACTACGGCGGCTGGAAATATATCGCGAGCGGTGCCGGATCGATCCCCGATCCCAACAGCCAGTACGACACCCTCTACGCATCCAGCGGATCCGATTGGTCTCCCAACTCGGAGCTAAGGATAACACCCGGAACCCGAGTTCAGACCGCAGGTGATTTACGGGTTGGCGCCGAACTGGACTTCGGTAGCATCAATACCTATATTAACAGTCCCGCCGCCAATACTATCGACATCACCACCAACGGCCCCGAACGGATGCGAATCATCAGCACTTCCACCAGCGCTGCCCCCCACCTCATCAACCTCCAGGGCGACCTCGATACCTGGATCTGGAAGCCGGCAGCCAATCAGATCAGCATTGCGACCGGCGGCACGGAAGCGTTCCGGGTTAACTCCAATCAAGAGATCGGCATCGGCACCGGATCAAACATTCTCGGCGTCCTCCATACCAAATCGACCGGGAGCGAGAAAGCCCTTTACGTCGAGCAGACCGGGAATGATGAAGGTGTTTATATCTATCAGTCAGGACCCGACTCGGCTCTCGACATCAACCAGCAGACCGATGTCGACGAAAACTACGGTTCAATCTACGTCAACAACAGCAAGAACCGCCGGGCCGGGCTTTATATTACTTCATCTTCTTCCGAAGCCACTCAGATTGACAGCTTGGTAGTATTGAAAGGAAGCGGGGCCAACTTCGAGCAGCCGGTTCTGAAGATCACAGGGTATTCGGCCAACGCCAGTCATATCCGCCTCACTCCCCAGAACACCGCCGGAGCCAACGCCCAGACCGGAGACATCTACATGGATACCGACGGTTGGTTGAATTATTACAACGGCACCGACTGGATCGGCCTGACCGGGGCGGGTGGTGGTGATAGCGGCGACTGGGCTTACCAGTCCCTGAACAACCTCTCCAATGTTGCCATCAACTCCGACCTCCTACCAGCTGGTGCGGCTACAATCGACCTCGGTAGTACAGATGATGAGTTCGAAGACTTATGGATCGATGGGACCGCGCACATCGATACCCTACTGGTGGATGAGAACGCCACCGTCACCGGGAACCTGGTAGCCAACGGGAACGTCGATCTCGGAGACGCCGCGGGAGATACCATTACTGCCACCGGCCAATTCGACAGCCACTTGATTCCATCCGCCGAAACATATGATCTCGGTGCGAGTGGGGGGAATGAATGGAGGAACCTCTACATAACAGGAACCGCCAACATCGACGCCCTGATAGCCGATACCGCGGACATCAACGCCGGCACCATCGACGCCACCACTATCGGACAAACCACCCAGGCGCTTGGAAACTTCACTAACCTGACCGCTGACTCCTTCGCTCTTCCGGCCGGAGCAACGATCGTCGACATCTCCGATGATGCTACTCTAACTGACGCCAGTCACACCGCCGGAGTGACTGAATACGCGGTCAAAACCTATGCTGATAATGCCGCGGGAGCCGGTTTGAACGGCGCCGGAACCGCCGACCAGGTAGCCTTCTGGTCGAATGAAACCACACTCACCGGGAGCACGGTCTTTGTCTGGGATTCAGCTCAGACTGAACTCCAGATTAACTCCATCGATCATGGCGCTTACACGCTTCAGGTTGACGGCAGCTTCTGGCTGGACGGGAATATCTGGCTCCAGGCTGACGGGCAGCAGATCGGATTTACCGGCGATAACCCCGCCATCGTTTTTGACGACACCCAGAATGAGATCAACATAGAATACGCTCAACTTGGCATCAATGAAGCTTCGCCGACCGCTATGTTGGAGGTACAACAAGATACCATTGATGATCCCGTCGTCCTGATCAACGCCCAGACCGACACCGGGAACACGGTCAGTGATACCGAGGGGGGCGCCCTTCATATTCGCAATAGCGCCAACAACGACTACGCTCTTACCATATATTCCGACAATAACGCCGATGCCGATAACCCGCTGGTCCGGATTGAGGCGGACATCAGCACCTTTGATCAGGACGTGATGGTTATCCAGAATGACGGGACTGAAAAAGGGTTATACCTCTACAACGAGCCTACCACCGGAAGCGGGAAAAGCTCTATCTTCATCGACCAGAACCTGGCAACCGGGGCAACCGTAGATGATACCGCCGGGGGCGCGCTCCATATAACCAACACCGGCAACGATGACTACGCCCTGACTGTTTACTCCAATGCTAGCGGTGACGCTGTTGATACCGCACTGGTATACCTGTATGCCGCTAACTCCGGTTTCGACGAGCCAGTTCTTGAAATCAATAATGCCGGTACCGGCCAGGCAATCTGGATTAAACAAACCGGCAGGACTAATGATGATGTGGGAGCCTTGTATGGAGGGGCCATCCATATCGATAACCGTGCTAATGCAGGCAGTGCTATCACCGCTTACAGCACTTTCAACAATGCCTCCGCGCCGCTGGCATGGATCCGAGGAGGAAGCAACTTTAATGATTATCCGGTTCTCAGGCTACAAGCAACCAATGGCACAGCAGCTCCATTACATCTGGTGCCCATGTCACAGCCTGCTCCTGCCGGCACCTGGAATACCTACACCGGTGCCCTCTATACCAATACTGACGGTGATCTCTACTACAACAATGGGGAGCGCTGGGTTCCGAATTCCTTAACCGTCCAGGAATCGGACGGAGATCCTATATCTACCTATGTCTCAACTATAAAATTTGACCAGGCTTCCGGGTTCGTCGTTAACACCGAGCCCTTGGGAGTAGTCGAAGTGAGTATGAGCTCGCATTGGTATACTCTGACTGTGGCCGGTCAGACCGCCCTTACCCCATCCGGACAGGAAAACCTTGAGTTTGCCGCCGGGTCGAATATCACCATAACCACGGATGCCGGCTCCACCCCCAAAAAAATCACGATCTCCGCCAGCGGCAGCGGCGACGGGACGGTGATGGGCACGGGAACCACCAACCGGGTGGCCAAGTGGTCTACCTCTTCGGTTCTAACCGACACCATAATTGTCGATGACGGAACGAATGTTCTGCCTCTTGCCGATGATGCCCACGATCTGGGATCAACCATAGCCGAGTGGCAGGATCTATGGATCGATGGAACAGCCAACATCGACACGCTACAGGTTGATGAGAACGCCACCGTCACCGGGAACCTGATAGCCAACGGAAACGTCGATCTCGGCAACGCCACGGGGGACACCATCACCGCCACCGGCCGGTTCGACAGTGACCTGGTCCCATCCACCGACGCCACTTATGATCTAGGCATAGTCGGAAATGAATGGCAGGATCTCTATATCACCGGCACCGCCAATATAGACTCCCTGATAGCCGATACCGCCGACATCAACGGCGGCACGATCGATGGCACCACTATTGGAGGCAACAGCGCGGCTGATGCATCCTTTACCAGTGTCACTGCAGCTACTCTCACCGATACCGGCCTCACCCCCACCCGGGTGGTTTATGTAGGCCCGGCCGACCAGTTAACCGACAGCGCTAATATGACCTTCGACGGGACCACGCTCACTTCCAACCAAGTCACCACGGGAACCGGGGCGACCATAGACGAGTTCTCGACCGACGGAACCCTGGCCGGAAACAGCGACACCGCTCTGCCCACCGAGCAGGCGGTCAAGACCTATGTTGATGGGAGCATCGGCTCCGGATTGAACGGTTCCGGGTCGGATACTCAGGTTACTTACTGGACCAACGCCAGCACCATTGCGGGGGATACCGGAATGACCTATAACGCGGCCGGCGACCAGCTTACCGTTGTTAACGGGACCTTTACCGTCCTTACCGCCACCAGCTCAATTGCCGATACCAGCCTGGCCGATGGTCAGATTATTTACGCCGATAACGGCGGGGTCCTCTCCCAGGAGGCCGCGCTGGCTTACGATGCTTCGACCGACAAGATGACCATCAACTCCGGGACAAATACCGGTGAGGCACTTCAAATTACGGCCAATTCCCTCACCTCCGGGACCGCTCTGGATGTCTCCTCCACTGCCGCCGACGGCGCGACTTATGAGCTGGTCAAGTTCACCGCCGATACCGGACAGGCCCTGGTCATCACCCATACCGGGGGGGCCGGTGCGGGCCACGAATCAGTCCTGATTGATCGCAACAATAACGGCCGGGCTCTAACCGTGGAAGCCGATGTCACTACCCAGAACGCGGTTTATCTCACTTCATCCACCGTAACTACCGGGTCGGTTCTAACCGTGGCGGCATCCGCCGGCAGTCTGGATCCTCTGGGCACCGTCTTCCAGGTTACCCAATCTAATGCAGCCGGACAGGGAAACCTGTCTGCATTCGTACAGGCGGGATCCGGCAAGGCCATCCAGATTTCCAGCAAGGGCAGCAGCGGCATCTTCCTCGACCAGGCGGCTAACTCCAGCTCTACCATCAACGACTCCACCGGAGGGGCACTGGCGATTGAAAACACCGACAACATCTACGGTGCCCTCACGGTATATTCCAACCAGACCGCCACTCAGGTCAACCCTCTGGTTACCCTCAAGACCAATAACCAGTATTTTGATCAGCCTCTCCTTCACCTGGATCCTTCGGTGAGCGGGGCCGCGCCCCATATGTTACTTACCCCGATTGATAACACTCCCACCGGATCGGAAGGCATGATCTATGCCGATACCGACGGCTGGCTCTACTATTACAATGGAACCGATTGGATCGGCCTGACCGGATCCGGAGACGGAGGACTTCCCAGCGCCACCCTGGACAATATGCTGCGGGGTGATGGGACCAACTGGGTCACCACCGACAACCTTAAAATCGACAGCAGCGGGGAACTGATCTTCAATGATGACGGTAGCGATGACGATGCCCGCTTCGCCGGAAATGTCGACGCCAATCTTCTTTTCCTGGACGGTCTTGAGGACGCGATCGGGATCGGACTGGGATCGGGCTCAGTCGTAAGTTATAAAGTCAACATCCAGCAGACCGCCGCCGAAGGCGGGGTTCTGATCGACCAGAACGGAGCCGGCAACGGACTCAATATCGACCAGGATGGAGCTGGCAGCGCCATCAATATCGTCCAGGCCGCCACTGCCAATAACCCGGCCATAACTATTACCAACGCCGAGACCGGAGAGGCGATCTATGTTGATCAGAACGGTGCCACCGGAAACACCCTCACCGCCACCGGCGGAGGCGCGATTCACACCAATAACAATGGTAACACCGGCAGCGGCATCACCGCCTATTCCAACCAGGCTGCTCCCGGAGCCGCTCTGGCCTGGTTCAAGGTTGATAACACCGCCTTCGGCACGCAGCCAGTCCTCCGCCTGGAAGGCCGGTCCGGTAATGCCGATCCGCTCTACCTGGTGCCACAGGCTAACGGTGGTTCCATCGGAGGAACCACTGCTGCCGGCGAAATCTATATGGACACCGATGGTTACCTGAAGTTCTACAACGGGTCCGACTGGATCGCCCTGACTGGAAACGCCGGGGGCAGCGGGACCTTCGCCACTATCGCCCTGGATAACCTCTCCGGCGTGGCCATCAATGCCGATCTCATCCCCGATGGGGACAATACCCGAAGCCTGGGCAGCCTGGCGGCTTCCTGGGC
>CAKZYZ010000426.1 GCA_937885075.1 uncultured bacterium
CAGAAGACGGCATACGAGATATATCAGTGTGACTGGAGTTCAGACGTGTGCTCTTCCGATCTCCACCGTCATCCCCCCGCCGATCCGGATCAGTTCATTGGCGGCAGCCGCCATCGCTCCATCATCGGTCCCGATCACCAATAAATTATGGCAGTCGTGAGAGACGGTAGAGGCGAACGCCGTACCGGTATTAAATCCAATCCCCCGGACAAAACCAAACCCTTTAGTCCCCCCAGCCGCAGCCTTCGGATCATGGCGGTAGAATACCGCCGCCTTGGCCAGATCGTCTCCCGGAACCGCCGGCAGGGATCCGTCCACCACATCCATCTCCACTATCTCCTCTTCCGTATGCACCATGCCGGGGAAGACTCTCATCACGCGCGCCCGGACCGATTCTCCCTCCGCCGAGATCTTAAAATCATCCGGGGAGATAGAATCGAGATGGACCGAGTGAAGAGCCCACTCGGGATAGTGATAGGGGGCGATCTCCACCACCATGGATCCTCCCCTGGCTACCTCTACTCCATCACAGAAGACCTGATCGATGGTCATCTCGACCAGGTCGCTTACGATAAGAATATCCGCCGCCCGGCCGGGGGAGATGGTCCCAATCCAGCGGGATTTTTCCAGAAGCTGGGCCGCGTTGATGGTGACCATCTGAATGGCGAGAATGGGGGAGACCCCCTGCCGGATCGCGGCCCGGACCACATGGTCAAGATGTCCATCCTCAATGATGGTGGCCGGGGTTACATCATCGGTTACCATGCTGAAGAACCGGGTATCCAACCCCGGGTTTTCCGTCACCGCCTTAATCAGGTTAGGCATATCCAGCCAGGCGGTCCCGTAGCGCTGCTGGACATAACAGCCCAGTTCGGCGCGACGGAGCGCCCCCGCGGCGGTAGTGGCCTCATGATCGGCTATCTGGCCGCTGGCGACAAAGGCGTTCAACCCCTGATTCAGATCGTTGCTGGCGTAGTGGCCGGTCAGAGTTACCCCGGCCCGGAGGGAAGCGGCGGTAATCTCGTGGACCGCCGGATCGCCAAAGAGGAGGCCGGGAAAATTCATCTGCTCTCCCTGGACTGTGGCCCAACCTTTCCGGTAGGCTTCGGCGGCTTCCTCCGCGGTGATCACCGCCCCGCCATCCTCGAATCCGGGGATGGAGGGAACACAGACCGGCATGGCTACCATTACTTTCAGAGGAATTCCTTGCGCCGCCTGGTAGAAGAGTTCCACCGCCTTAAGTCCGAAGACATTGGTGATCTCGTGGTTATCGCAGGCGATGGTGGTGGTCCCATGAGGCAGGATCCCGGCGGCAAAGTTGCGGACCTCAACCATGCTGCTCTCCACATGATCATGGGTGTCGATGAATCCGGGAACCAGAAACCGTCCTTCCGCCTCGATTACCACAGTGGAATCAGAGATGGGGATATGATCAGCGTTTCCAACCAGAGCGATCATTCCTTTCTTTACCGCCACATCAATCCCGTCCTGAATCCGGGCCGTATTGACATTGACCAGCCGGGCGTTTTTTATGATCAGGTCGGCCGGCTCCCGCCCCATGGCGACCGCGGCCAGATCCCGGGTTACTTCGGATAACTCATATCGTTTATGGGTATTATTGGTCATTATAATTCTCTCTTTAGCACCTTCTGCGCTAACGTTAAAAACCGTTGAAAATCGTTAAAGGCCGTTAAAAATAAATTAGCGGAGTTTTTTTGATAAAACGATTACCCTCTACCTCGTCCCCATTTTCTGACAGGACCATTACAGTCAGGACTATTACCCCCTACCTCGGCCCCTTTTGAGGCAGAATGATTTAGGGCAGAATAATTACCCCCTACCTCGGCCCCTTTTAGAAAAATCAAATTATTCTGCTTTTATTGTTTTAAATTGAATCTTGTGATAACCCATGTTTATCCATTGAATTGCTTGTAATGATGTATGCCGAATTAATTTTCTTAGATTTGATTCATAGTGACTTATCTGATTTGGAATAGCCGATAGATTAAAGGAGATTTTTTCATTTAACAGATAAACTCTTTGCTTTCCAAGAAGGATTGAATCATTTTTTATCTCCATATTTCTGACCACATTATTCTCCCCGCCCCTGAAATAAAGGATGGCATCAAAAAATAACTGTAAGTCAAGGAAAGCCCCCCATTCCAATAGAAGTTTACTTATTAGATCTTTCAGCCAGATACTATCTTCATCAAGATTCTCCCAGTAATTTTCATCAATTTCATATTCAAATCGACTTTCAGGAGTAAGTGTAGTCGATACGAATCGATGCTTTACAGAACTGGTCTTGAAATTAATAATTTTCCCGTACTTTAATCCAGTCAGAAGAAGATAATTTATTAACTGTTTCTGATGCTCCCTGGTGATCGAACTAACTGCTTTTAGCTCATAAATCAAAGAATTTTTAACGACCAAGTCGATATAGTACATTTTTACGAAATCTTTGAATGACACCTTAACCGGTACTTCTGTTAAGACAGAACCAAACCCGGCCTTAATACATCGATCCGCCAGTTCCGCTTGATATATCTTCTCATTGAACAATCTGCCAAATTCATTATGGATACCAAACACAAGCTCCATTATCTCATAATCAACTTCATAAAACTCTTCCTGAGAAACCGAAATCAACTTATGCTGACATTGAATTGGCATCCCCCCACTCCTTTTTTTGAATCAATTTTATTTCCAATTATTCTGCCTAAAATTCTTTTAGCCTTTTAATCATTCTGCCCCTAATCATTCTGCCTAAATTCTCTTTGCCTTTTAATCATTCTGCCCCTAATCATTCTGCCTAAAATTCTTTTAGCCTTTTAATCATTCTGCCCCTAATCATTCTGCCTAAAATTCTTTTTGCCTTTTAATCATTCTGCCCCTAATCATTCTGCCTAAATTCTCTTTGCTTTTTAATCATTCTGCCCCTAATCATTCTGCCTAAAATTCTTTTTGCCTTTTAATCATTCTGCTCGTAAGCATTATGCCTCAACTTCTCTCATACGGCAGGCCAAGGGCGGCCGGTGCGGTGGTCAGCTTTCGCTGGGAACGGAGCATCTTTAATAGCGGAATAATCATCAGAGCCAGGGTAGCCAGGTAGGGGAGCATGTTCAAAAATTCCGAGGGGACCTTCCAGGCCAGCACCTGGGCCACAAAAGCCAGCGAAGTCACGCCCCCGAAGAGGAGCGCGCCACCGACCACCCGCCAGGGTCGCCAGGACGCGAAGATAACCAGGGCGATGGCGATCCAACCCTGCCCGACCACCGTAAAGTCCGACCAGGCCGGAGTAAAAGACATTGTTAGATAGCAGCCGCCAACCGCGGCGAAGGCTGATCCGACACAGGTATACATAAAACGAATCCGGTTGACCGAAACTCCGCAGGCATCGGCCGCGGCCGGGTTCTCCCCGACCGCCCGCATATTCATCCCATGCCGGGTCCGGTAGATCATAAACGTTACCAGAGGAGGCAAGACCAGATAAGCGATATAGACCAGTATAGTGTGATTGAAGAGAGCCTCACCCACCAGGGGGATATCGGCCAGAATCGGTATTCTGATTGTCGCGAAGGGAGCCCGGGCCGGCATCCCTGAATATCCGGCCCCGATCCACCGGGCCAGGCCGGTCCCTAAAAAGAGCATTCCCAGACCACTCAGGGTCTGGTTGGCTTTGCAGGACACGACGGTAGTGGCATAGATTACTCCCATAGCCAGGCCGATCAGAATGGCGATCAAAAGAGCAAAGTAGGGATTGGGAATAAAGGTCTCGGCGATAATGGCTGAGACCGCGCCCATCGCCATAATCCCCTCCACCCCCAGATTAAGTACCCCGGTCCGTTCCGCCATCAGTTCGCCCATGGCCGCCAGCAGAATTGCCGCGCCGGCGGCTATCGCCTGCTCTAAAATTCCCGATAAAATTTGCTCCATCAGTTCCTATTCCTTATTGTGAACGGATATGTTAAAGATAGTAATCGGTGATCAGTTATCAGTGCGCCTCGCTTAAAGATAGTAATCAGTGGCCAGTTATCAGTGATCAGTACGCCTCGCTCGCCAGGCCGAGCTCACTGATTACTGATCACTGTTTACTGATTACTTGCTTTTCTACTGATCACTGATTACCTGCTTTTCCTACTCCCTGCCACTCCCTCCTTCTCCCTCCTCATCCATGCTTATCCCTTCTCCTCCCTCCTCCATCTCATCACCCGGTTGATCCCGTGTAACAACCAACCGATACTGGGAAGCTACCCAGCCGACCGCTGCGAATAATAGAATCACGCCATTAATCGCAAGCATGGTATTTACCGATATGCCCTGGGCCTGGAGCACAATCCCGGCGTTGAGCAGAATAGCCAGCAGAAACCCTACCGGGAGTACCACCAGAGGAGATCCGCTGGAGAGCGCCGCCACGATGATGCCCTGGTACCCGTACTGATTGGAGATGGTTCCTGAGAGCCGGTGGACGTTCCCCGCCAACTCACTCATCCCCGCCACTCCGGCGATCGCTCCGGAGATCAGCATCACCAGAAGGATATTACGGTTTACCGGCATCCCGGCAAACCGTCCCGCCCGTCGGTTCCGTCCGATGATTCTGATCTCATATCCCCACTTGGTCCGCTGAATGGCGAAGGCCAGCACCAGCGCGATCGCCGCCGCGATCAGAATGCCGTAATGCACATAACTGTTCCCGAAAGTCGGCAGCTCGGCGGGCACCCGCTTGGTTGCCAGCAGGATCCCCACCCCGGAGTCACGCCAGGGGCCGATAGCGAAATAGTTAACAAAGAGAATCGCGACAAAGTTTAATAGCAGCGTGGTGATGATCTCATTGACATTCAAAAAAGCCCGGGCCAGGGCCGGGATCAATATCCAGAGCGCGCCGGCCAGCGCTCCGGCGATGAACATCAGGGGCAAGATCAGCGCCGTGGGTCCCGGAACAAAGAGCCCCACCCAGGTAGCGGCCCAGGCTCCCATAAAGAGCTGCCCTTCCGCCCCGATATTCCAGATATTCATCCGTAATCCTACCGCCACTGAGAGTCCGCAGAGGATCAAGGGGGTGGCCAGAACCAGGGCCTGCTCAAACCCGTAGGAACTGCCCAGGGTAGATTTGAGCGCCTTCTGTAACATCAGGATGGGCGACATTCCGATCAGCTTGATCACCACCCCCGCTACCAGCAGCGCCAGAAGGACAGAGACAATCCGGCAGATCACCTCATAGAGCGGCTTGGTCTCCGCCCGCCGCATCAGCCGGAAGCTTCGCTTTCCAGCGGTAGTTCTGTCAGATCTTTTCATTTATTTTGTCTCTATTTCTTTAAGCCTGGTTAGAACCATTTCTTGGTCCTGGGAATCAAAAACGTAAAACTAAAAAAACCGAATATCGTTCGAAGTTCCGCGTTCAGCTTTTAAGCCTCCTCCTCCCTGCTCTTCCCTGCTCCTCCTTCCTCTTCCCTCCCTCCCCCCATCAGAAGACCAATCGTCTCCCGGTGAGCTTCGGACCGGTCAAACTCGCCCGCGATCCGCCCCTCATAGAGGACGATTATCCGGCTCGACAAGAGCAGGACCTCGTCAAGGTCCTCCGAGATAAGAAGGACCGCGCTCCCAGCATCACGCGTCTTTATCAAATTCCTCCGTACCGCCTCCATTGCTCCCACATCCAGTCCCTGGGTCGGGTGCATGGCGACCAGGAGCTTGGAGGCAACCCTGGACTCCCGCCCGACCAGGAGACGCTGCTGGTTCCCTCCGGATAGATTCCGGACCGGGATCCGGACATTAGGGGTAATAACATTCGCTTCCTTGACCAGTTCCCGGGCAAACCGGACCGCGGCTCCCCGCTCGACAAATATCCCCCGGGAGATAGGCGGGGATCGATACTCCCGCAATATCGAATTATCGATTAAAGACGCTCCCCCCACCAGACCCATTCCCAGACGGTCCTCCGGAATATGGCCGACACCACTCGATGTACACTTGATCGGGTCAGCATCGCTCAGGTCCTGACCGTCCACAGCCACCGAACCGCTCTCCAGACGACGCAGACCGGTCAGCACCTCGGCCAGTTCACTCTGGCCATTGCCCGCTACCCCGGCGACGCCCAGAATCTCACCCGCCCGGATAGTAAAACTGATCTCCCGCAGGGCGGGCAGATTGCGGTTATCGCGGACGGTGATCCGGTTAACCTCCAACAACGCCTTTCCGGGTGATCCCTTGGAACCGACTGCTTCGCTCACCAGTTCTTCTCCGATACAGAGACGGGCCAGAGTGGCCTGATCGCATGAAACGGTCTTCCGGCGGGCCACCACCTTGCCCCGCCGCATAACCGTTACCCGATCGGAGGCGGCGATCACCTCATCCAGCTTATGTGTGATCAGGACCACTGTTCGCCCCGCCTCAGCCAGTTTCCGGGTGACTTTAAAGAGTTCCACCGCCTCATTCGGTGTCAGCACCGAGGTCGGCTCGTCCAGAATCAGGATCCGTGCCCCTCGGGCCAGGACCCGCAGGATCTCCACCCTCTGCTGCTCTCCGGTGGAGAGCTGCCAGATCCGGGCATCGGGATCGACCGAGAGACCGAACTGCCGGCAGATTCGCTCGGTCCGTTCCACCAGATCCCGGGCCGAGATTATCTTCGGGGTCTCTCCCCACCCCAGGTGAATATTCTCCGCCGCCGTCATCTTCTCCACCAGACGAAAATGCTGGTGGACCATCCCCACCCCGGCTCCAATCGCCTGAGACGGAGACTTGAACCTCATCTCCTCTCCCGCAATCCGGATTGTACCCGCTTCCGGACGGTACATTCCGGCCAGGACATACATCAGGGTCGACTTGCCGGCCCCGTTTTCCCCCAGGAGTGCGTGGACCTCCCCTTCGAGGAGATCGAGATCAACCGCCTGATTGGCAATCACACCGGGGAAGCGTTTCCAGATATTCCGCATCTCCACCAGGGGAGATGGTGTTTGCTTGGGAAGAAGGTCTATAGACATTCTATTTAAAACTCCAGAGTCGAAGAACAGTAATCAGTAAACGGTAAGCAGTGAGCGGTAAACGCAATAACGGGCAACCCGCTCCACTGCTCACCGCTTACAGATTACTGCTTACCGTTTTTTTAAATCATTTTGCCTTTTAATTGGGGGGGTGAGTCAGGAGATCAGGAGATCAGGAGATCAGGGGATCAGGATATCAGGGCCTAGGTCTCCACCTGATCCCCTGATATCCTGATAACCTGATATCCTGATATACGCTTATTTGGGCATGCCGATCACACCTTCCACCGACCAGATCCAGCTGTCATACATATACTTATCGGTAAGTTTCTCCCCGGCGGGGATCTTCACCTTGCCGTCCTTATCTTTGATCGGACCGACAAACGGGGACCATCCCTTCAGCATGTGGTCACGGACCGCGTCCACCATCCACTGATCCTGCTCGGGAACATTCTTTCCCCAGGCATCACGATCAACTCCCTGCCCCATCGGGATTAGAACCAGACGATTGCCTTTCCAGGTTCCGTTCAGAACCTTTTTCGTTTCATTCAGGTAGAACGGCTTCCAGTCCAATATGACCGAAGAGACATAAGCATTAGGACCGAACCGCCGAATATCGGTATTCCACATCGCGGCCCAGATTCCGGCCTTCTCGGCTACCTGGAGATAAGCAGCCTCATCCATGATCCCGAAGAGGAAGTCACAGCCATCCGATACCAGGGCTTCCGCCGCCTGTTTGGCCTTGGATGGGTCAAACCAGGAGTTGATTGCCACCACCTTACAGGTAGCGTTGGGATTGATCGAGCGGGCCCCCATGGTGAAAGAGTTGACGCTGGTATAGACTGAATCAATCGGGAAAGATGCGACATAGCCCAGCTTCCCGGTCTTGGAAAGCAGGCCGGCCATCATTCCGATCAGATAGGTTGGATCCCAGTGTTTAATGTAATAGGCTATCTTGTTATCGGTGGTTTTGCCTCCGTTACACTCCAGGAAAGCTACCTCTGGGTGGCGATCCGATACTTTGCTGACAAAGTCGGCATACTGCGAATTGATGACGATCATCTTGGCCCCGTCCGCCACGAACTGCTCCAGGAGCCGGGTCGTCTCGTCGGAATAGGGCATATTCTCCACCTTGACCGTCTTTACTTTGTCGCCCAGCTGCTCATCCAGGTAAAGACGCCCCTGATCGTGCGACCAGGTCCAGCCCTCATCCGCGACCGGACCGACATATCCGAAACCGATCAGAGCTTTCTCTTCCGCCTTAACCGCTCCACAGACAGACATCAACGCGGCCGCCATAATTAACACCATTCCCAAAACCAGGAACTTTTTCATCTCAGTCTCCTTCGATATTTATAAAACCTGTCTCAGATTACTATCCTCTCCCATGAGCGAAAAGCACTTCCGGAGAGAATACTTGATGCGCCGATAGATCCTTGTGGACCCCGGCAACGACCAATACGACCATCTTCAGTCTGCCATTCACACCTCCTGAATTTAATTGTTTGCTTTAAAATTTTCGAGGACAAACATCAGGTTGGGGGATACTACATTAGGCTGGTAAAAAAATATATATAAATCACAAGAAAGTCTCCCAAAACAGAGAGAATCACAGTCCCGTATATTCGCCTGTGATATGCCTACATATAATGGGCAATGGCTTATATTCAACGAGAAATGAATTTCCAATGGCCAACTTCCAATTTCCAACGTGTCCGCCATAGCTTTAGCGAGGCCGTACTCGAAAAGGTATTTTTAACATTCTGTGCTAAAAAACTAAATATTCACCACGAAGGTCACGAAGAACACGAAGAAAAACAAAGAAAACTATGGAATTTTCCTTTGTTTCTTCAAATTCC
>CAKZYZ010000427.1 GCA_937885075.1 uncultured bacterium
CAGGCAGCGGCCAATTTTTGTTAACTCTATGGTATGGTAGCACTTCCATTTTTTTAATCAAGAATAAAAACCTTAAAATAGCCTAAAAACTCAGAGTTCGCTTAATTTAGGTCTAGCTACCGAAGGGAGCTAATTTATATGCCGGATACCAAAAAACTCAGTCAGAAATGTCTCGATGACCTGGCAGCTCTCCGCTCCGAGGTGGCTAGGCTGCGCGAATCAGAGAACAGGCACCATCAGACGGAAGAAGCCCTCCGCAAGAGCGAGCAGCGCTACCGGGCGGTAGTGAGCGATCAGACCGAGCTGATCTCCCGTTTCCTCCCGGATTTCACCCATACCTTCGCCAATGACGCCTATTGCCGATATTTCGATAAGACCGCTGATGAGCTCCTCGGCCAGAGCGTCCTCATCTTCATCGAGGAAGAAGATAAGGATCTATTCCTGGAGCAGATATCAAAGCTCTCCCCCCAGAATCCGGTGATGACCCCGGACCATCGGGTCATCACCAAGAGCGGAGAGGTCCGGTGGAATCACTGGTGTACGCGGGCGATCTATAACGATTCGGCCAAGCTGGTCGAATATCAATCGGTAGGAAGGGATATCACTGAACGGAAGCTCGCTGAAGAAGCCCTCAAGGATTCAGAGAAACTGCTCCATCTTCAGAAGAAAGTACTGGAGCAGAAGAATGCGGCTCTCCGGGAGATTCTGGAACAGATCGAGATTGAAAAGCAGCGGATTAAAAACGATGTGGTCTCTAACGTAGATAATCTATTGTTTCCTATCCTCCAGAAACTCAAAGCCGAGATATCCGGTATCCCCAAGCAGTATGTGGAATTGCTGGAGAGTAATCTGGAAGAACTGGCCTCTTCATTCGGGCGGAAGATATCACAGACAACCTTACGGTTGACTTCACGAGAGATCGAAATCTGCAATATGGTAAAGAACGGGCTGACCAGTAAAGATATCGCCCGGGCCCTGAATGTATCCATCCACACCATCAATAGCCATCGAAACAATATCCGGAGAAAAGTAAATATCAACAACGAAAAGGTCAACCTGGTGGCTTTTTTGAAGAGCATGTAAAGGACTTAGCCTCACTTCGCTTGGGCAACTTTACCCCTAAGGAAAGCAGGAAATCAGGAGAATTTAAAGTAATCCCCCTCCTGCCTTCCTGCTTTCCTTAGAGGTTATTGAAATTCCGAAGCAGTAAATTAGCTCCCTTCGGTCGCTAATTTATGTTTTGAACCAAGACCCGCGTAATTTTATTGGGACGATATTGGAAAACATTTCAACAATTGCAATCTTTTCATTAGAACGACCATCGTGATTTCATTGAGGCCATGCTGGAAAAAATTTTATTAACCCTATCTGTATATTAATGATAGATACTGGTTATTATATGAAGATTATACCATTATTGTGCTGATTGAGGAGATATGGGATAGTTATATAAATTAGCGCCTGCGGCGCTAATTTATAGTTTTGAAAAAAGACTATCGTGATTAAAGTAGTGCCGCATCGAAAATAGTCCAATTATTTCTAATCAAGCCAGATGTCTAAAGCTTGGTGAAGATAAAAACTGCTCGGGAACACAAATTTACTCAAAAATCAGCCTGAAATGTTAGTTCAATGCTTGCAAGATTTTATTTTTTCGAGGAAAAAATAAAAAGGGGGAATAAGGATGAGTTTTAATGGCGGAAAGATACTGATCACCAATACGGGAAGGATTGCTTCCGGGGATATGGAAAAAGGCGTACTGGACGCGGATACCATCTCTATTGAAGACGGGATTATTACCGGAATCGGCAGAAAAGAGGATTTTTCTGCCGGGGGGATGGACCATGTGATTGACGCCAATGGACTGGTGGTTATTCCCGGCCTGATCGATTCTCACACCCATCCCTATCTGGAAGACTGGAGTCCGATCACAAAGACCATCAGCTGGATGGAGTCATCTCTGCTGGCGGGGACAACTACCATGCTGTCGGCCACCACCTTCTGCAGCGGCCAATTGCTGGACGCGGACTTTCTCACCCATATGGCCTGCGTCGCGGAACAGAAATACCGGGCGTCACGGCCGGGCGGTTATCTAAAACTCCATGCCGGGACCGTCATCCTGGTTCCGGGCTACCGGGAAGAACATTTCAAGACCATGGCGGATGCCGGGGTCCACCTCTTCAGTGAGATTGGCTGCATGGGTGAAGTCGATCCCGGGGAGATCAAGGAGATGCTGGAGTGGGGACGCAAATATAATATGAAGATTCCCGCTCATTTCGGCGGACGGACGGTGACCGGTTCATCCGCCATCCCGGTGGATGATATCCTGGAGATAAACCCTGATCTGGTGGCCCATCTCAACGGAGGATCCACCGCGGCGTCGTGGGAGGATACCAAGCGGCTGATCGACAGCAGTAGCTGCTATCTGGAACTGCAGACCCATGGCAACGCCAAAATGATGCACCGGATAGTCGATTATATGAAAGAGACCGGTGAACTCCGTCGACTGGTGCTGGGTTCGGATACTCCGGTGGGGATCGGCTGTGAACCGGCCGTGATGATCAGGCTGGTTGTCGCGATCGCTTCCCAGAATGAACTACCAGCCGAGACCGTCATCGCCATGGCAACCGGGAATACCGCTGACTATGTCGAAGCCAACACCGGCAAGATCGAGGTGGGGAGAGAGGCTGACCTGTTGATCATCGACCGTCCTCCCGACTCATTGGGCCAGGACGCGCTGGAGGCAATCGAGGTCGGCGATACCTTCGGCACCGATCTGGTCATGGTCGATGGACAGATTGTCACCCTGCGGGGAAGGGATACCCGCCCCACCGATAGAAACATCTATATCGATGGGATTGAGCAGAGTTTTGCGAATATGTCGTTCGACGAATGGTGCTTCGGTAAATTTTCAACTATAGCCACGCACCCATGGTGATTGAAGAAGTGCCTAAAGTGGGTTAAGTTTGAAGTGCCTAAAGTGCGCTAAAGTGCCTAAAGTTGTTCACTTTCGACCAAGTTTTCAGGCGCTAGAAACCCATTCAAGCAAACTAACTAAAGTGGTGACGCTATCTTGCTGCTTCTGAATTTAAATATCACTCACTACAAATTTGCGCCAAAGGCGCTAAGTTCATGCTTCAGAACTTCCCCCCGAAATCCTTCGGGATCCCGAGTTGTTTAATATTAAGTCTCGGGACAATAAATGAGATAATACTGGAGTACTGGAGTAATGGAGTGATGGGGGCGCCTTCCCAACACTCCAATACTCCAATATTCCAGAACAATTGCCCGGAGCAAAGCGACGGGCTATGTTCTAAGGAGGTTTCAAATGGCGACAAAAATAATTGATCTTTCCATGGTAACGGCGTCCGATCCGAGCCCGTTGATGAATGTGAAGATTACGAATATCCCCCATTCATTCGGGGCTCAGGAAGACCAGAAATACTTCGACGTTGATCCTCAAGACTGGCCGTTTCCCGGCCAGGCCTGGGCGGATGATTTCGTCGAGATGACCACCCATGCCGGAACTCACCTGGATGCCCCCTGGCATATGGGACCGGAGTGTGAAGGCAAAAAACCCAAGACGATCGACGAATGGCCGCTGGAATGGTGTTTCGGTCCCGGGGTGGTGGTTGATATCCGTGATCTGCCGGATTGTTATCAGCTCTCGGCCGACGAATTGAAAGAACGGATGGATCAGATAAATTACACCCTAAAGCCGGGGGATATATTTCTCGCCATGACCGGCAACGATAAGTACTGGGGAACCCCCGAGTACTCGGATCGGGGCGGTCACCTCTCCGCGGAAGCCTTGAAATGGGTCCTGGATCAGGGGATTAAAACCGTGGGGACCGACTCCTGGAGTTTTGATGTTCCCTACAGCTGCTGGTCCAAAGATTACAAAGACCATGGCCGTGACCCCAAGTATCTCTGGCCCTGCCACCTGCTGGGGATCAAGAAGGAGTACGCCCACTACGAGAAGCTGACCAACCTGGATCTGCTGCCCTCATCCGGATTCATGTTTTATGGTTTCCCGATCAAGTTTGAAAAGGGGAGCGCCGGATTTGTCCGGGCGGTGGCATTTGTGGAAGAAGAATAGGAAGATCTTTAAAGAAAAGGTATTTTGAATATCTTATCTGGATCAATAAAGTGATTCACCACGAAGGACACGAAGAATTATTGAGAAATATACGGGATTTAACTCAGGGTTTTTAAATCTTCGTGGTCTTCGTGTCCTTCGTGGTTTCAATTAGTTTTTTTCTAATGGGATGCATTTCCCCCGGAGGAGCCAATAAAAATGGCCAAGATAGTTAAAGTCAAAGTCTCCAGTGAAGTTCTATTGCAGGACATGGAAAAATTTCGTCAAAGAGCTATCGAGATTGGGGCTACCGACGCGAAGATCATAACAACCGATATGGTTATTATTGATGAGCGGGTCCGGGCGAAATGCACCTATCCCAAATGCGACTTTTACGGAACAAATGCCAACTGTCCCCCTCACGCTATGGATTTAGATCAGGTAAGGAAACTGGTCGAAAGTTACCGCTACGCGATCTTTACCATGTTGAGATGCGGGACCAGGGAAATCATAAAGGAAACCAACCAGGTCCAGGCAAAGAATTATGAAATCGTCGGGAGGCTGGAGGCGGAGGCCTTCTATGAGGGGTATCATCTGGCCCTGGCTTTCGGTGGCGGACCTTGCAAACAACTCTGGTGTCCCGATCAGGATTGCGCGGTTCTGCAAGGACATTCATGCCGGGTAAGACTGAAGTCGCGCAGCTCCATGGAAGGGGAAGGGATGGATGCTTTTTCCATGGCGATCAACGCCGGCTGGGAGATTTATCCGATCGGGACAAACATGGATCCGAAGGAAGCTCCCTATGGAACAAAATTGGGGATAGTCTTTATTTATTGAAATATTTTCTGGTATCGCCCTAATAAAATTATGTCAGTCATGGTTCAAAACATGGAAGTTGCCCCGCCGGCGGAGGGGCTGATTTTATAACAGGAGGCAACTATGGATAGATCGGAAGTAATCAGAATAGACGGTACGGAAAAAGTCGCCGGGACCGACGGCACCTGGTCTCAGTGTACCCGGCGGGGAAATATGCTCTTTATCTCCGGTCAGATCGCCCTGGACGCGGATGGAGAACTGGTCGGCGCGGATGATTTTGAGGCCCAGGCCATCCAGGCCCTGGACAATCTCAAGGCAATGCTGGAAGCGGGAGGAGCATCTTTAGAGGACCTGATGATGATCAATGTCTATGTAACCGACATGGATAATCGTCCCATCTTCGCCCGGGTCCGGGATGGTTATTTTCGGGATAACCCTCCTTCCAGTACCATAGTTGAGATCAAACGCCTCTGCATGGATGAACTCCTCCTGGAAGTCAACGGGATAGCTGTTATTTAGGGAATGGGGGAGTAGCAGGAGAGGGAGCAGCAGGGATGGGCAAGGAATAGCAGGGAAGCGCCGGGCTGGGCGACCGGCCGACTTGTCTGACCTGTCCGACTCGTCCGACTCGTCCGACTCGTCCGATCAGTCTGATCCGACCGATCCGTCAGGCAAAAAACTATTCGCGTAATTCGCGAAATTCGTGGTTTTTTAAAGGGGCCGAGGTAGGGGAGTAAAGAAAGTTGACGGTTGACGGTTGTCAGCCCTGCCCGCCGTAGCCTTGGCGGAGGTTGGTTGACGGATGAAAGACCCGTTAGCCAGGATTATTTATATTTTTCGAATCTGTGTAAATCTGTGAAATCCGTGGACAAAAAGGGGCCGAGGTTGGGGGAACAATTAGTGTAAATTAGTGTAATTAGTGGACAAACAAAAAGGGGGCGAGGTCGGGGGCAAACAATCCCCCTAATCCGTGGACAAAAAATAGGGGCCGAGGTGGGGGATAGAAGTACTATTCCCTATTTTTACCCCGCGATGACCAAAGGTCATTTTGCGGGGACCCATTCCCCAAATACAAAGGAGGATGTAATCATGATTGATTTACTGGTAAAGAATGCCAAGTTTTTAATGACGATGAACCCGGAGAGGGATATTCTCAGCGGGGCATCGATAGCGGTCGATCAGGGGAAGATCCTCGAGATCGGTAAAGCCGAGGAGATCAACGCGAAGTACGAAGCGAAGAGGGTGATCAACGCGGAGAATTTCTTTGTCACTCCCGGTTTCATCAACTCCCACGTCCATCTCGAATCCTGTTACGACAAGAGCATGCTGGATGATGTTCCGGTTGTCCCCTGGTGTGAACGCTACTTCTCATTTACCTATGGCGCCCTCACCCCGGAGAATTATTACCACGCGGTGATGACCACGCTGATCAAGGGGATCAAATCCGGGACCACCACATTCATGGACTTCGGCACCATCCAGACGATGGAAGATTCCGCCGCGGAAGCGGTGAAAGATATCGGGGTCCGTGCCGTCCTGGGACGGGACCTGATGGACATTCACGGATCATCGGAATCTTCTTATGTCTCGTATGACGCCTTTGAAGATCTCTGTTCCCGTCTTCAGGAAGATACCGATACCTGCCTGGAGAGAAGCGAAGCATTCATCCAGAAGTGGGACGGGAAAGCGGATGGACGGATCAAAGCCTGGCTGGATCTCCAGCAGGTCTGCAACGTATCACCGCGGCTCTGTCGGGGCTGCCGGGAACTGGCCGACAAGTACAAGATCGGCCTGATGACCCACGCGGCGGTAAGTCTGGATATGGTGGAGATGACCCGAAAGAGATTCGGTCTGACCGACATCGTCTATCTCTATGAACAGGGAGTTCTGGGACCCGACTTCATCGCCGCCCACATGGGGCATGTTAACGGACAAGAGATGCGGCTGATGGCGGAGACGAACTCCAATGTCGCCCACGTCCCCGGATCCAGTCTCCACGGCGTTTATTCCGCCACCTCGCACCGGGGCCGGATTGTCGAGATGCACTCGATGGGGGTCAACATCGGAATCGGAAACGATGAAGACTCCACCGGAACCTGCCACGACATCGTACGGGATATCTGGACGGTATCGGTCAGTCACGCCGAGGCCCGCGATCCCTGGATCTTCCCGCATCGGGGTTACTTCATGCTGGCCACCAACGACCCCAATCCGGTGGCGATAGAGATGGCCACGGTCGACGGGGCCAAAGCGGCCCTCTGGGATAAGGAGATCGGTTCCCTGGAGGTGGGAAAGCAGGCGGATATGGCAATGTACGACCTGACCAAGGCGATCTGGATCCCGACCACCCGGGAGAACGTGATCAACAACTTTGTCTTTAACGGGACCGGGCAGACCTGCGATACAGTCCTCTGTGCCGGCCAGGTGATTATGGAGGATCGGGAGATCAAGACAATCAATGAGCGGGAGATCCTGGCTCAGGCCCAGAAGTTCGGGGAAGAGATCATCCCCACCGCCCCCTGGCTGAAAGACCCCGAGATCTGGGAACTGAAATGGGTCAAAGAAGAGGCCAGCAGCAAATCCTACGATAGCCTCCGGGATGTAACCAAGCACCGCAAGTACGACAAATATCCAAATAAATAATTGACCGAGACGATTGAATTAACCACGAAGGACATTCTTTTCAATACCCCCTTGAGGGGTACGAAGAACATTCTTTTCAATACCCCCTTGAGGGGTACGAAAAGTAGTTGAGAAGCAAACAAACTCCAGCTCAATCTTTAAAAATCTTCGTACCCCTCAAGGGGGTATTGAAAGGAATGATCTTCGTGTACTTCGTGGTTTAATTAGGGTAGATCCAATCTCCGAGCTTCTGCCAGGTCTTCCGGGGTATTGATATTAAAGAAAGAGACGAGTTCATCCGGCTCGGCCGGAAGGTAGCAGGTATTCAGTCGGGAACAGAACTGATGGATCGATAGTTTTTTTCGGCGTAGAACCTCTTCCAGTTCCGGGAGAATGGATCTGGAGTAGATGCCGTGAAGCGGTTCTATCCCCTTGGGACCGGAGGGGATAACAGAGTCAAATTGTCCCGTCCGGGCGATCGCGATCTGACGTTCGATCAAGCCGGGCTGTAAGAACGGCATATCACATCCAAAAAAGAAGACCTGATCGCGCGAGCTCTTCTTTAAGCCGGTATAGATCCCCCCCAGGGGGCCGCGGCCCGGGATCAGATCCGGGAATATCTCGATCTCCCCGCCCTGATCGAGAGAGAGCGGAGAATTTGAGACAATATTTATCTCGCTGAAGAATAGCCGCAATACCCTCAGGATCCGGTCGATGACCCGGCGGCCGTTCAGAGAGAGGAGTTCTTTGGGATAACCCAGACGCCGGCCGCGGCCGCCGCTCAGAATCGCCGCCCCGATTGTGAATTCTTTTGTATTCATATAAATGCAGTACCGTAAATATCTCTAACATCTAAACCGAAACTTCAACAGAACGGTTGCAACTGCTGAAATATTTTACGAGACCGCCATAATAGAATAATATCCGTCTTTTTTCAAAACATAAAAGTAGCGGCGAAGCCGCTACTTTTATTACTGTATTGAACGACAATCAGCAGCCTGAATTTGCAGGACGGGTTGAAAGAAAAACTGCGGCAATGGATTAATTAAAATTACTTTGCAGGAAGAATGTTATGGATAATCCCCCGGCGTCAAACAGCGAACTCCAGGATAAAATCAACCAGCTCCGAACTTGTTTGGAGGAGAAGACCGAGCAGCTAAAACTGGCCAACTCCGAATGTGATCGGCTGAGAACGGAACTGGATCAAGCCGATAAGAAATACCGGACAATCGTGGAAGACACCGAGAAGGTCCTGGAGGAGAGGGAAAAGCTTTACCGGGCCATCGTGGAGGATCAGACCGAACTGATATGCCGTCTCCTTCCCGATTACACTCATACCTTCGTTAACAAAGCTTATTGTGACTACTTTGGCCACCCTCCGGAGGAGATGCTCGGTCATAATTTCATGATTATGATTCCTGAAGATTACCGGAGTGTGCTGGATGGCAAGCTTCGTAATTTGAGTGCGGAAAATCCGTTCATGACACACGAGGAGCATACGGTCTCGGAGAGCGGAGAAGATCGCTGGCAGCAGTGGAGTGACCGGGCTATCTTCGATGATTCGGGGCGGCTCGTCGAGTTCCAGGCGGTAGGGAGAGATATTACCGAACTAAAAAAGGTGGAGAGAGTACTTCTGAAGCGGGAAAAAGAACTTGAACAGAAAAATATCGCTCTCAAGGAGGTGCTGGAGCAGATTGGAATGGAGAAGCAGAATATCAGAGATGAAATAGTAGCAAACGTGGAAAACCTCTTACTGCCTATCCTTAATAAGTTGCGTCTGGAGAGTAGCCAGATAGAAGGAAAATACCTCGATCTCTTTCAGTGTACGCTGGAGGAGATCACTTCTTCCTTCGGAAAACGGATAAATCTACCCAGCTTTCAACTCACCCGCCGGGAAATTGAAGTATGCAGCATGATCAAGACCGGCTTGTCCAGTAAAGAGATTGCCGAGCTTCTCCACATATCCCCTAATACGGTGGGGCGGCATCGCAATAAGATTCGAAGCAAGCTCAATTTAATCAAATCAAATCACAATTTAAGCACCTACTTGAGCAGTATTCCAGCCAATTAGACCCGAAGTTGAATTTGTCTCTCCCCCCGTCTGAAAAGATATCTTTGATCAACTTGCAGATGACGGATATCCTCCCTGAAATTACCCCATAATGGTTATTAATAATGATCAGAATATGACCAATCTTTGGGCATTGACTTCCCGGCTGAAAAGTGAGATAAATATTATTTGAAGGAGTTCCTACTTCCGATAGATAAAACCTAATACCCTAAACAAAGGAGGTGGGCTGGAGCCGGACGGGAGGAGCGAAATGTCCAGCCTCCAATCTCTAAATGCGAATGACCATAGATCAATCATCTGTTTGAAAATGAGCTGAATTATGTCATCGATGGTTAAGTTAATGGGGATGCTGCAGCGGGCCAAGGACGGCCCTCCGATGACCGATCGGGAGTGGGAGACCAGGGTGATCCCGGAGACGGTCCGGGATATATTGAAGAAGCATGACCTGGCCGGAACCTTCAATAAAGATCAGCCGGTCAACCAGGATCTGGAACTGGCCGACCGGTTCTACGAGGCGGGGTTGGAGATGGCGGTTGAGGTGGGGATATTCTGCCCCGATACTGACTCGATCATCAAATGTAGCCGGGAGGAGATACTCCAGGCCACCGAGGAGGGCCCGAGCGAACTGACCCTGGGAGAGGGAACCGACCGGATCACGATCAAGGCCCGCCGGCCGGAAGACCATTATCCGCCGGTCTTCGCGGGACCCCTCAGCATCCAGGTCTCCGAAGAACTCTACGTTCCGATCGCGACCGGGATCCTGCAGAGCCGACAGGTCCGGATCCAGGAAGGGCCTTCGCTCGATACGGTCTATGGATACCTGGCCTACTCCGGATCACCTTTTGAGTCGGCCCTGGCCTTACTGGAGAACCGGCTCAGGCGAGAGGCCCAGGATCGGGCCGGGCGTCCCGGAATGCCCAATATCTGCATCTCGTCCAGCACCACCGAGTTCGGTCAGTTCTCCGGCATGCCCCATCTTTCTGCCGCGAGAAACCCGGCGATCGGGCTGATCCTCCACCCGGCTGAGTTAAAGATACATTTCGCCAGTTTCCACAAGGCAATCGCCGCGGTCGGATGCGGGGCTTATCTCGATTGCGGCTCCTACGCGATGATCGGGGGCTACAGCGGCCCGGCCGAGGGGGCAGTCTTGACCAATATTGCCAGCAACCTGCTCGCGTTCCCGATTCTCCAGACTCACATCGCGTCAACCTCAATCTATGATGTGCGTTTCGACGCCACGATCGGTCGTCATGGCCTCTGGGGGTTGAGTATGGTCAACCAGGCGCTGAGCCGTAACACCCACATGATCACCGAAAGCATCATCAACCAGCTGGCCGGCCCCTGTACCGAGGAGATCCTCTATACCTCAGCGGCTGGCTTGATCTGCGGGTGCGTCTCCGGGTTGACCATCACTTCCGGTCCCCGCTCGGCCGGCGGCCGGTTTAAGAATTACCTCACACCGCTGGAGCACTGGTTCTGCGCCTCAGTCTTTGAAGCGGCCACCCGGCTCTCGCTCTCCCAGGCCAATGAGATTGTTCTCTACCTGCTCAGCACCTACGAGGATAAGCTGAAGGATATGGGGGAGCTGAGGGGGAAGAGTTTTGCCGAATGTTTTGATATGAAGTCACTGCGGCCGAGTAAGGAATGGGCCGATATCGCGGATCGGGTCAAGGCGGATATCGAGTCCCGCGGGCTCGCGCTCCCCTATGTCGCCAATCGTGAGGACTGGGTTAAAGAAAGAGTTAAACCCGTCGGCTATGATGGGACCGTGGTCAGAGGAATAGAGATGTAATAACATTTTTGCTGGGAACTAAAGTATGGGAATCCCTAAATAGCTCGAAGAAGAAGATTTTGAGATGAAAGATCTGGATCTTATTATTCGAAATGGACAGGTGGTTAATCCTGACCGGGTCGTCACGGCGGATGTAGGTATTCAAGATGGAAGAATTGTTAAGATTTCCGCGGATATCCTGGCCAGGGGGGCAGAAGAAATCGATGCCCGGTCCATGTATGTCATGCCGGGGGGGATTGATCCTCATGTTCATTTTCATCTGCGGGATTATGGCACAATCACCGAAGACTGGGATTCGGCTACCGCCGCCGCGGCTTGCGGAGGCGTAACGACGGTAATAGACTTCGCGTTTCAGGAGAAAGGGCATAGTCTTAAGGAATCAATTGAAGAACGGATAGAAGACGCCCGGGATAAAGTCTCTATAGACTATTCGCTTCACGCGGGGATTACGGATTGGAACCAGGCGACCCGGGAAGAGATGAGATACTATACAGCAAATGGAATCCCTTCTTTCAAAATGCTCACAGTCCCGCTGGATGCCGAATGGATGGCTGATGATGCCGCTGTTTTTTCAGTTCTGGAAGAGACAGAGGAATCCGGAGCTGTACTCCTGCTGCACGCGGAGAGCGCTTCCGTACTCGATCTCCTTATTGAGCGCTACCATACCCCGGCGATGATGAAGAAACACGGTGCCTATTGCCATCCTCTCTCCCGCCCCCCTTATACCGAATATGAGGCGATTCAAAGAGCAATCATCTGGGCCCGGGCTACAGGTGGTCGTCTCTGTATCGCCCATCTTTCAACCGCGGAAGGGGCGGACAGTATCTCCCGGGCCCGGAAAGACGGGGTTGATCTGTGGGCGGAAACCTGTCCGCATTACCTTCTCCTCACAGATGATCTCTTTAAAGGTAAAGATGGGCACTATTACGCGACGACTCCTCAAATCCGAAAACATAGTGACTCTCTCAGGTTACTTGAAGCAATAAAGGCCGACACTATCCAAATTCTTTCGACTGATAGCTGCACATATACAACCGATCAAAAAAACATCTGGTCCGGCGATTTTACCATGATACCGTACGGCCTTCCCGGGGTTGAAACATTTATACCCACTATGTTTACGTTTCTAGTCCACCAGCACAATCTCTCATTAGAGCGGTTCGTCTCCCTGGTCTCGACCAACGCGGCCCGACTCTATGGCCTCTATCCCCGGAAGGGGGCTATCCTTGAGGGGAGCGATGCCGACATACTCGTTCTGGATCCCGCGAAAAAAGTCACCATTGACTGCAAAAAGCTCGTGACCGATTGCGACTGGTCCCCTTACCAGGGGATGAAACTGACTGGATACCCTTATGCGACCATTTCACGAGGGAAGATTGTGGCCCGGGAAGGAAGATTTACCGGGGAATATGGCTGGGGGCGCTTTCTGAAAAGAAAACCGGGAGGAGAAATTTGAGGCTACAAACATTCTACAGGAGGTATTCCTCATGAGCGGATTTTTAATCAAAGGTGGAACAGTCGTAACGATGGACGGGGAGCGGAGGATTATCGAGGACGGCGCCGTGGCAATTGAGGGAAAGGAGATAGTAGAAGTAGGGCCCGCATCCGAGCTTGAAGCTAATCACCCGGAGAAAGAAGCAATCGACGCGGATGGCAAGGTGATTATGCCGGGGTTCGTTAACGCGCATAACCACATGTATTCAATGCTTCTGCGCAACATCGATCTGAGCGACTGGCCGGAAGATTTTGGGGATACTCTAACTCTATGGTGGTGGCCCAAGGTTGAAGATACTTGTACCCGGGAAGACGCCTACGCGGGAACTCTGCTGGCGGCCAGCGAGATGTTGAAACGGGGGATTACCACAACTGCCGATACGGTTGAGGCTCCGAACGCAGTCCCCGGGGTATTGGATAAGGTAGCCGCCGCGATCGAGGAGACAGGGATCAGGGCTCTTATCTGTTTCGAAGCTTCGGAACGGATCAGCGCGGAAAACGGGCTGCTCGGGCACCAGGAGAACGTAGATTTTTTTAAGAGATGGAATTCCAGGGGTGATACTCGAATACAGGGGAGTTTGAGCATTCATACACCTTTCTCGAGTTCCCCCGAGTTTATTAAACGGGTTCGCGGCGATGCCAGCAATCTGGGGGCCCGTATCCAGGTGCATATTGCCCAGAGCATATACGAAGTTGAGTTTATCAAGACACATTTTGATAAAGCGGGCTCCATCTTTCATCTGAATGAGTTAGGCTTTCTGGGACCTGACGTCACCGCGGCCCATTGCATCCATATTTCTGAGAGAGAAATAGATATCTTGGCGGATACCGGTACCAATGTTTCCTTCAATGTGAAGAGCAACACTAAATTTCCGGTGGGGATCGCCCCGGTTCGCGAAATGCTCGAGAAAGGCGTCAATGTCGGGATAGGGTTGGATGGGGATGGCAGCGATATCCTCGATATGTTCGAGCTGATGGTCCACAGCTCCTACATGTTGCGGTCAATCTATCTGGACCCCGCGACTTTCACGGCCGGACAGGCTCTGGAGATGGCTACAATCAACGGGGCCAGGGCCCTGGGACTGGGAGATGAGATAGGTTCGCTTGAAGCGGGTAAAAAGGCTGATATAATCCTGGTGAATCTAACCGATGCTCTCCAATTTACACCGGTCCACGACGTACTGGAAGCACTGGTCTTCAGCGCCCGCGGGACGGATGTTGATACCGTTCTTGTGGATGGCCAGATCGTGGTGAAAGACAAGCGGCTTATGACAGTTGATGAAGAGAAGGTAATACTCAAGGCTCGAAAGCAAGCTATAGAATACAGGAATAGATTCGATGCCCAGCCGGTAGCTTCTTCCTGGATGCTCCCGACCATATAGAGATTTACTCTGTCGGCAGTTCTGACTATGGTTGGAGCATCAATACGAACGGCGGTAGTCGTGATTAATCGGCCGAAATCCCTGCGAGCAAAGACCCGGGAGGATGAAGATAGGATGAACTATGTCGATGTATCTCTATATGGAGCACTAAGGAAGATGGTGAGCGAGGCGAAGATGCGGGTGGAAGGAGAAAATGTGGGAGAAATCCTGGATGAACTCGTGAAAGAGATTGGTGACCGGTTTAAAAATGAACTCTTTAACGAAGATATGATTATTAAAAGCCGCTATCTTCTTCTACTTAATGGGAGAAGAGTGGAAAAAGATAAAACCAGCCAAACGCAAGTCTCATCCGGCGATAAGCTCCTGATTTTCGCTCCCATCGCGGGAGGGTAAATTCATGAGAACAGGGGGGAGGCCGTTCCCAATCGGAACTTCAAATTTTCAGCAAAGCTGCAAGCCGTCTGAGGATTGTTCAGGTTCAGGAGTTTTAAGATGATATCGGCTGAAGAAATTAAAAGATATGCGCGCCGGCAATATGTTGACCTGGTTGGTATCGCTCCCGTCTTTCGATTTACTGAAGCCCCGGAGGGATTTCATCCGGAAGATATTCTCCCCGGGGCCCGTTCGGTTATAGTGCTGGGGAACTATTTTCCCCGGGGGGCTCTTCAGTCCAGTGCCCGGGGCGCGGTGCGGAATACGTACCTAAATTCTTTTGTCGCCCTGGACCATAGTGCCTACCGTTTAGCCTGTCAGATTGAAAAGCGCGGCGGATTAGCGGTTCCGGTCCGTGCCGACCATCCTTACCCGTATTATGATACGGAAAATCAGATCGGCAAGGGTGAACTTTCTCACAAACACGCGGCGGTTCTGGCAGGATTGGGAGTCCTGGGGAAGAGTTCTCTTTTATTGACCCCGGAATACGGAAACCGGGTCAGTCTGGTTTCAGTGGTAACGACCGTCGATTTGAGATCGGAAGAGCGTCGTGTAGGGAAAGAGTGTAGATCTCGGTGGTCGCCGTATCATTAAAAAAAAAACAAATAACAGAAAAAAA
>CAKZYZ010000428.1 GCA_937885075.1 uncultured bacterium
ACCAATGCCGTAGCAGAAGGATTAAACCGAATCATCAAGATTGTCAAAAATCGTGCCAGTGGTTTCAGGACATTAGAAGCCTTCACCGATATGATTTTTCTTAATGTTGGGGACGTTGATCTCCCTGCACAAATCCCAGCAAGATTCCGTACATTATAAATATGTTTCAACTGCAAGACCACAGTGGGTTAAAGTACTTATCTGTGTTTGAGAAATCCGGATATAGCCACTTTTATCCCGGCTTCACCAGCCACGGTCTCCACCACCTCACGGGCCGGGACCCCTCCCAGGGAATAAAACCTCTCCAGAGAGAATGGGATCCCGTGCCGGTTAAAAACTGCCTTCCAGGTTTCGTAATGAGCCGGCATGGTATCGGCCAGCGTCCCGTCACAGTCAAATATCAACGCGTCGTATTTCATATAAAAAAAGTTTGAAGCGTAAAGTGCGCTAAAGTGCCTAAAGTTATCGCTTAGCCTGGCGGGGCCTCGTGTACCCGATACAGAGAGCATAACAGGCGATGCTGTAGCTGCGGATTCCACAGTTCCGGGGTCATCGACCCCGGCTACAGAGGGAGCCGGGCCGGAATCATCAGCCACTGCCCGGGACAGAAGATCAGGGGATCAGGATATCAGGTGGCCCAATAAGGCCCGGGCTCCTGCCCAGCCCTGCTCTTCCATCCTCCTCCCTGCTTATCCCTGCTACTCCTTACTCCACCATTCCCTAAACCAGACTGACAATCAAAGCCCCCCAGACGGTGAGGAGGACGTTTCCGATCGCGTAGGGGACGGTATAGCCGATCACCGGGACCGCGCTCTGGGAATCCTCCTTGACCGAGTTCATGGCGGCGGTACAGGTCCCGGCTCCGGTCATCGCTCCTAAAAGGAGCACCGGATTTAGCTTGAGCAGATACCGGCCAAAGATCCAGGTCAGGATATGAGGGATCGAGGTCAGACAGATCCCGGCGAAGAAGATACTGACCCCCGCCGTCTTAAGCGCGTCCAGCGCCCGGGGACCGGCCGCGATGCCGACGCAAGCAATGAAAAAATTCAGCCCCAGATCGGTGAATACCCAGATGGTCGGGGTCGGGATAAATCCGAAGGTGGGCTTAACCGATCGGAGCCATCCGAAGAAGAGACCGGAGACCAGAACACCGCCTCCCACGCCCAGGGTGATCGAAACACCGCCCACTTTTATGGCCACCAGCCCGATCAGAATTCCGAGGACAATACCGATACCCACCATGACCAGATCGGTTACATTGGTCTTCCGTTCCGGATAACCGATAACCTTGACCAGTTCTTCCACATCGGAATGGTCACCCATCACCTTGATAATATCTCCCCGGTAGATTTTAAGATTGGGACCGAGGGGAAGATCGTGGCCCTGACGGGCGACGCCGGTAACATAGCAGCCGTGCCCGTAATCGGTGAAGATCTGATCGAATGTCTTTCCATCCAGTTCCTTATTGGTAAGACAGATGGGGAGAATCTCTCCGATCATCGCGGAAATGACACTGTCATCAACTTCCGGACCCAACCCCTTCCAGGAGGTATAGATACTGGACCGGCGACCGGTCAGGATAATGACATCGCCCTTCTCTAACTTCATATCCCCGGCGATATTATCGATGACCTGATCCCCCCGCTTGATCTTGACAATGGATACATAGGCATCGTGATAGGCATCGGTGGCCCCGTCCTTCTGGTAGGACTCCTCCACCTCTTTCACGGTCTTCCCGATCACATCCGGGTTCTCCAGTTGATACGCCCGGGGGACGATCAGGTTGGACCAGTAGAAGGATTCCACCGTATCGGCGGTTTCAACCGAACCCATCTCGGCCAGAGCCTTTTTAGCTTCGGCGGGAAGATTGATCTTCCAGAGCTTACCGATAACCTTAAGGAGAATGATCAGACCGGCGGTCCCGAAGATATAGGTAACCGCGTAGGCCACCGCAACCTCGGACTTGAGATTGAGGACCGAACTGCCGATCGAGACGGTCTTCCCGGTGGCAAGATGCGCGAGCGCGCCGTCGGCGGTACCGATTATCGCGGACTGGGTGAGGGCTCCTCCCATCAGACCTCCGGCATAACCCGCGTCAAGACCGAAGGCTTTGGCCAGGATGACGGCGGAGATCAGGGCCACCACGCAGAAGAAGACCGCTACCGCGACATACTTGGCGCCACCGCGCTTGAGGCCCCCGATAAAGTCGGGACCAACCTTATAGCCGATGGCGAAGATGAAAAGACCGAAGAAGACGGTCTTGATCAAGCCCAGGTCCAGATTATCATGGCCGCGGAAGATGAACGAGCCCAGGATAATCGCCACCAGGAGAACACTGGTGGTGGAGCCGAGCGAGAACGACTTTCCGAACTTAACCTTCCCCAGCGCGTAACCCCCGGCCAGCGAAGCGAAGAGAACTATTGAGGGGTTGGCCCGTAGAAATACGAAGAGCGTATTTATCATACTTAGACCTCCTTATTAATTTAGCGCCTGCGGTGCTAAATTATATGTTAAAGATAACTAACATTGAAAAATAAGGACTTTGAAGGAACAAAACGTTTAAAATGACTTAACCTCTATTACGCCACGGACTAAATTTTGGAATATCCAACAACCAACTCCCAACTGCCAATTTTCAAGTGACCTTTGGGACCGATATTCTCTCTTCCCTCCTCCTCCCTGCTTATCCCTCCTTATCCGTACCCCCTGCCCATTCTGCCATATACTGATCCAGAAGATCGCTAATAGCATGTCCAATCTTGTCGTAGTCGGGTTTGAAGAGGTTGGCCAGAGAGACCCGGACCGACATCTCGGGGGCGTCGAATCCTCCGCCGTCCATCAGCACCACGGCTTTCTCTTCCGCCAGACGCCAGACGAAGTCGATCGGTTCATGGGCAGTCTCCATCCACTTGGCAAAGTCATCCCCATAGCGCTCCCGGGCCAGCTTCTTAATATCGATGGTGGTGTAGTAGCAGGCGTAAAAATCCAGCTCCGGCCCCTTGCTCCCTAAGGCTTTATAGAGTGTCTCATAGCGTTCGTGGACTATATCCTGCATCTCTTTCTTATAGAGATGATACTGGGAGTCCAGAAGCTCATGGAGAGAGAAGAGGACCATCATTACCTGCTGGGGGGTAGAGAGTCCGGCGGTGTGATTAAGAGCAACCGCCCGGCTGTCGGCCACCATCCGGTCGATCAGCTTGATCGAGGCCGGATCGGTCGAGATCGACTCGTAGCGCTCATAGAGCAGTTTCTTCTTATCATCGGGGAGCTCGGCGATCATCTTGTCCATCACGTTATCCTGATAGATTCCGATCGCCCCGAGCCGCCATCCGGTAGCGCCGAAGTACTTGGAGTAGGAATAGACCAGGATGGTGTTCTTGGGAGCAATGGCAACCAGCGATTTGAAGCCGTTGACAAAGGTTCCGTAGACATCGTCGGTGAGAAGGATAAGATCTTTCCGGGTGGTGCTGACCAGTTCGGCGATCTTATCCAGAGACTCCTGAGCCATGCTGACCGAGGTCGGATTGGATGGGTTGACAATAAAGAAGGCCTTGATAGCCGGATCTGCCAGTTTCGCAAGTTCCGCGGCCGGATACTGCCAGTTATTGTTCTCATCCTGTTCAACTTCAATCTCGACCAGTTGATAATCGTTGAGCGGCGGAATCTCTATATAGGGGGTGAAGATCGGAGTGCCGATGGCGATCTTGTCGCCGGGGTTGAGGAGAAAGTTCTCCTTTAAGGTGTTGAAGATATAGGTCATGGCGGCGGTCCCGCCCTCGGTGACGAAGATATCCATCGTACCGGCCGGGGGATCATTTTCACACATGGTCTCATCGAGGTAAGCCCGGATAATCTTCTCGGTATTGACCAGGACCCGATCCGGCGTGGGATAGTGATCGCCCAGGATCCCATCGACCATCTCTCCGATGAAGGAATCGCCATCCAGTCCGAGTGTCCCGGTCACATACTTATAGCCGTCTTCCAGCAACTGCGTCCCCCGCTGTTCGGCTTTGCGCTTGCAGAAATCCATAAAACGCTCACCCATCCCCTGGGAATCCGGGGCGCCGGCGATACCGGGACGGCTCATCACCAGATGGGCTTCCTCGATGGCGAATATGGTCAGGATCGAAAAGGCCAACCGGGGGAATACCGCCACCCAGTTCGGATTGCCCCGCCCCGCGTTCAGCATCATCTTGGTCCGGGGACTCTGGGCCATCTCGATAAGTTTATCCTTAAGTTCAAACGGACTCAAAGCCTCATATCCTTTCTCTACCTTTGCCCTATCCATTAGTCTATTCCTCCTTGATTAAAATTAGACTGCGTTTAACTGCCTGAATGGAGTGATGGAGTACTGGAGTGTTGGGGCAGAGAAAATCGGGCGCGGGGTCTCATCACTCCATCACTCCACCACTCCATCATTCCATATTAAAAGCTTCCAAACTATTCAGTCTGCTCCCCACTCAATCAATATCATATACAAAGTATGTTTTAAGTTTCTCCACCGAGAAATCATTCTGGGCGACGGCCAGCATCAGAAGGAGATGAGCTTTGAAGGTGTCGATCTGGCCGCCAAGAACAGCGCCCATCTTCTGGAGGTATTCTCCGCCACCGACATCTCCGTAGGCCGGAACAACTCCTCCCCACTCGACCCGGGTGGTAATTATGACCGGGATTTTCTTGGACAGGGCTTCCTTGATCGCTCCGGCAACATCAGGATTGACGTTTCCGGAACCAACTCCCTCGATAACCAGTCCCTTAGCTCCTTCCGCGATGGCGCACCGGATCAATGATCCATCGTCTCCAGCGAAGGTAGAGAGGGGAATAACTCTGGGGAGCTTATCCGGGATGGGAAACTTCAAGACCCGGGGTTGATCGTTGTTCCGCTGGACCTTGCCCATCAGTACGTATCCGAGATATCCATGCGGCCCGGAGACGAAGGTCTGGGGGTTGGTCGATTCGGTCTTCTTCACGTACCAAGCCGAGTTGATATAATTATTGAGAGATACCGTGACACCCCATCCGGCGGATTCCGGCGAGCAGACCTGAATGACGGCGTTCATGATATTGGCCGGACCGTCCGGGCTGAGATCGGAGGCATTCCGCATCGCCCCGACAAAGACCACGGGTTTCTTCGAGGTGACGGTCAGCTCGAGGAAAAAGGCGCCCTCGGCCATGGTGTCGGTACCGTGGGTGATCACCACCCCTTTCACCTCAGGATCGGCCAGGAGCTCATTGACCTTGAGAGCCAGTTTCCTCCAGATCTCCGGCGTCATGTGAGAACTATCGATATTGCAGAGGGGGAAGACCTTGATCCGGGCGGCCTTGGCCAGATCGGGGATCGCCTTGATCAGGTCGGCGCCGGAGACCGCCGGAACCGCCGCGCCGGTCGCGGGATTGATCCGCTCGGCGATGGTTCCCCCGGTCGAGACGATCCAGACCAGGGGGAGTTTTTCTACTGCCGGGGCGGCAGAGGGGAGAAGAAACAAGACTGACAACAGAACTACCGGGAATAACTTCATCATATACATCCTCCTGAAAAAAAAGTTTGAAGTGCCTAAAGTTTGAAATGCGCTTCAGCCAGAGGCTGATCCGCCTCTGGCGGAAAAGTGCCTAAAGTTATTCGCTTTCACCCGGCTTTTCAGGCATCAAAGTATGCTTAAGCCGGAAGTATTTATTTTGAAGTGCTCGAAGTTAAAAATTACTCTTCGCCTCTGGAGGCGGCACTATTATTGATTGGTATTTAGACAGTTATTAAAATTCCGAAATAGTAAGTAATACTCCGGATTACAGACATTCCTTTTCAAAATACGTTCAAAATTGTCCAATCTGACAAGAGACTAAGATAGCTCAAGACAAATATATTACCACTGATGGCCTGAGAATTAAAGAAATAATCTAAATTATCTTCCTAAAGCAGATGGATAGGTATATCCTCCTTTCAAAAGATCCGTCTTCAGTGTCATATCGGTGGCGCCGATGTTGAGGAGATTCACTGTGGGGGCGATCAGTTTCGCCCCCTTTAACGCCAGAATGTGAAGATCAACAACAAGAACTTAGCTTGATACCGACTGGGATAGCAGTTGGCAGACCTTCACCTTAATCTTCTGGCTGAAAGAAGCGCAGGCATCCGATAACGCGATAATTATTCCTCCGGAAGAAGAATCAGTCGAAGCATCCGTCGAGATAACGGAAGATACGCCCTAACGCGAAGGACCGGATCAAACCAAGAAAACTGTAGCCGCGGTCGATGACCGCGGAGAACCCGGACCGAGGTCAACGACCTCGGCTACAGCGGGACAGGGGCACCAACTGGTTATTTGCCGGGCGGAGCGGGAAGAACCCAGCGCTCCTGAGCTTCCCCGATCAGACCATCGAGTTCTTCTACCTGATCGGGAGAAAGTATCATCTTTAATTCCTCGACAGTCTTGCGAATAATCTCTTCGACCCGGGGAGCGGCCTGCCGGCGGACCTCCATCCACTCCTCCTGCCCGGATCTGACAATCTCTTCCGCCCGGCTCTCCTGCTGATCGGTCAGGGCCAGTTTCCAGGAGAGTCTCTTCATAATGATACCGGTGAAGACCTGAGAATCGCCGCGGACAATACCGCTCACGACATGCCGGATATATAGAGCGGTCCCGGCGCTTCCCAGCAGACCTCCGGTTATAAAGATGATAATTATGATGGTCCAGAATTTCCAGCGGATCATTTTTTTCTCCTTGTGAAGATGGTAATCAGTACTCGGAAGAACTGTCACGTCCTGATTTAAAGTTGTAACTTTTTCTTGTTAAAACTCCCTCTGCCTCGGCCCCTTTTATGGCAGGACCATTGCAGGCAGGACTATTGCCCCCTACCTCACCCCCTTTTTATGACAGGACCATTGCAGGCAGGACTATTAGCCTCGCCTCGGCCTTTATTTCTTTTTCGTTAAGATCGGAAGAGCACACGTCTGAACTCCAGTCACACTGATATAACTCGTATGCCTTCTTTTGCTTGAAAA
>CAKZYZ010000429.1 GCA_937885075.1 uncultured bacterium
GGAATATTGGAGTATTGGAGTGTTGGGAAGGCGCCCCCATCACTCCATTACTCCAGTACTCCAGTATTATCTCATTTATTGTCCCGAGACTTAATATTAAACAACTCGGGATCCCGAAGTATTTCGGTCCCGATAAATTCAATTAAACAAACCGGGATCCCGAAGGATTTCGGGAGAAAATTCCAAAACAGGAACTTAGTGTCTTCGTGCCTTTGTGGCTAATTTTTTAATTGATTGAAATACCCGCTGACCCGGGAACGGATGGAATCAACCGTGGGATAGATGAAAATCCCACTTAACCCGGATAGGAACTCATCTTCCCCCTCAACAATAAGAGTATATTTATTACCCAGATCCTGGTTTATAAATTCACCAACCACTGACCTCTCCCCCTCCGGCAGATCCCATTGCTGGAAGGGCTTTCCGTCCCGGATGAGACGGACGGAGAGAATTCCCGACTGATCCGCCTTTTCGGAGAAAGAACCCCGCAACCCGATCCGATAGACCCCCGGGGGAAGATAAAATCCCTTGATCTCCAACCGGCTCGTTCCCGGCTCACGCGTCCATTCATTCTTTAACCAGGTCTGACCAGCTCTTTGAGAGATCCACTCCGGACTGAAACCGGTCCATCTTTTAAATCCTTCCGACCAGCGGGATAGCTCAAGGTTATCATCCCCCAGTACCTGCAAAGCCAGGTGGTATTCCGGAAATAGCCGCTCCATCTCAGCCCGGTAAAAGTCAGCTTTTTCTCCGGAACCTATCGCACGGTATGACCGCGCGAGCAGAGCCCGCGGATACCAGTCCTCCGGGTTCTCCTGACAGGCTTGCTCCAGGTACGGAATAGCTTCATCATATTTATTTATTTCAAAATACCCCAACCCGATCCGGTATGGGTCTGTCTGCAGCCGGACCAGGCAGGGGGAATTCCAGACCGCGGAAATGTTGATCCGATAAGAAAAATCTATATAGGGAAAGCCGGTCCGGGGAGAAATCACCATCTGTCGAACCTGGTTCGCTTTAAAATCTTCAGTTATTTTCTCGCTGCCGAACCTGATTCTGATCTTCCCGGGAATAGAGCCGTTGAGAACCTGGATTCCGATCCGGGGAAGAAGAACCGGAGATATCGTTAAACGGCTCACCCGTTCATCCGGGGGAACAATATATCCGGTCGTCCCCTCAGACTGCCCCCGCGGATCGGGAAAGATAATCTCGGGAGATGAAAAACTGAAATCGTTCTGAATCCGGCGGAGCAAGGCGGAGTTAAGGGACCGGGGAGAGCAGGGATAATCTTTTCGGAGCTGCCAGATCTTACTTCCCCCACCCCGATACGGGATCACCCCGAGGTTGAATTGTTTAATCAAATCATATTGAGAGGGGAGAGAGAGATAAAATTTGCCATAGGGATGGTCGGGGCCGAACAGACCGGTCTTTTCCAGAGCCCGGCGTTCGTGACGTTCGGCCACTACCAGGTAATCTATCCCGGAATTTTTCAAAGCTTCAACGTTTCGGTCCCAGAGGGCGCGCACCCGGCCTGAGCGATACCGGGAATTGGGCAGAGAGATAGTCTTGGATTCCTGGATAACGGTGCTGCCGGGAGGAATATTCCGGGAGGCCCAGCGGGAAGCATAGTATCTGACCGAGTGTTCCCAGTACCCGTAATCCATTCTGATTACCATCCGGGCATAAGGGAGCAGGAGAATCAGTCCCGCGACCAGGTAGGTGCCGGTCACCAGCCTTTGCTTCTTGAGTACTATTTGAAAAATATAATTGATAAATACCGCCGCCAGGAGGGCGAAAAACGGGATCAGCGGGATAACATCCTGATATCTTACTCCGGGAGAAGCGACCAGCACCGCTGAAATCAAGTATATCACCGGAAACGATATCAGCAGAAGCAACCGCTTTTTCCGGGTCCAGAACGCGGTTATAATTCCTCCCAGACCCAGAAGTAATACGTACCCCCCAATCCCGGCTTCCATCTCCCAGGAGAAACGGGCGAAATTACAGAGATTATCCCAGCGAATCTCCAAAAAAGTTCGGGGCCGGGCTTTATTTCCCAGGGCACCGAACATGGCGTTGGTCTCCGTTTTATCGACCATCTTCTGGAAATTGGAGACGATATAGTTAAAATCCATATATAATAACGGATAAGTGGCCACGAAGATAACCAGAAATACAAGTATAAATAAAATGAACTTACTCTCAAACAGCCGGCGGAAGATGCGCCCGATCGTAAAACGAGGGAGTGTCCCCAGATGGGCCAGAAGAACAGAGGCCAGAATCGGAACGGTATAAGATTTCGCGTTGATGGCAGCGGCGGAAAAGATAGCGGCAAAAATATAATCTGAAATTCTCCCGCGCAAAAAAATCCGGACAATGAAGAGAAATGCTGCCGTAAGTAAAAATGCCGCGATAATATCGTTCTTCATCCAGTGGCAGTTGGCAACATGATAACCGTTAAATGCCAGGAGAGCGGCAGCCAGTAATCCCACCCGTCGGTTCCACAGTCTCTTTCCGATCAGGTAAAGCAGGGGAACATTGGCCGCCCCGATCAGAGCGATCGTTAATCGGCCCAGGTAAAGTGCCTGCCGATTGTCAAGTCCCCCCCAAAGATAATTGGATTTTTTCAAAAAACTCCCGCCCCCACCGGCCAGATATACCAGCCAGGATGCTATAAAATAATAGCAGGAGAGAATTAGATCATAGAGATAGTAAACTCCCGCCACGATATACATGCTGAGCCAGGGGTAAAATATATAAAGAAATTTCCTGCCCTCCCAGATATCGCGGGGGTTCAAATGTCCGGAAAATATCTTCTCGGCGGTCAGCAGGTGGATTCGTTCGTCATGATTATAAGAGATGAGATTATCATAGGAGAGGCCCACTATCCTTGCTCCAACCGCCAGAATGGTGACGAGGATGATCAAAACCAGATAGATATTATTATGTATTCTATCTCTATTCATCTTTAAACAAAGAACTTAGCGCCTATGGCGCAACCTCGTAGTGCAGGACTTCAGTCCTGCCCAACGAAGGCAGGACTAAAGTCCTGCACTACGAGGTTATTGACAGATTTATTGTCGAAGATCCGGCTTCAGACGGAAAATTCGTAAGCAGAAAAAAGGGGAGGTTGACGTCCTCCATCGCAATAGTTATTATGGAGAAGCATCTTATCCTGCTGTTAACTGATTTTCAAGGTTGTTTTTAGGTAATCTTCTGTATTTACCAGCTTTTTTGGTAAGCTGGATTTAGAGTTTATGTGGGGCGCGTATATGATGAATAAGAAAGAAGAAGCACGGGTATATTATTCGCCGGAAGAGGAAAAGCAATTCGGGGTGAGAACTGCCCGGGCCACTAATGTTACCGCAGAATCAATCCGGGAAGCATTTGATTTCTGCCGGGATAAGAAGATCGAACTTCTGATCGCCCGATGTAATACCATGGATATCCAGGCCGCCCAGGGACTGGAAAAAGAGGGTTGTCTATTATCCGATACTCTGATCCATTATGTCAGAAATATGATTAAAACTCCTATCCCTCCAATTCCAGATAAGATTTCAATCCGCCCGGTTCGGGAAGGGGAAGAAAAGATTGTTCAAGAGATCGCGGCCGACGCTTTCCGGGATTACGGAGGTCATTATCAGGCGGACAGACGGTTATCTCATGTCAATTCATCGGAGATTTATTCTTCCTGGGCTCTAAACTCCTGTCTCAACCGTGATCACACCCACGATGTGCTGATCGCGGAATATCGAGGGGAGATTGTCGGTTTTATTACGGTACGCCTCAACAGCCCCCGGGAAGGCGAAGGCCCCCTGGCCGGCGTCATTACTTCCATGGGAAAGCGTAGCCTGGTTTTAAGCGCGCTTTCTATTGGAGCCATGAACTGGTTTCGATCGCGGGGAGCGAGCCGCTGTGTCGCGTCGCTCCTGCTGACCAATCGGGTTATGCAGAAGATTATGAGCCGTATAGGTTTTGAACCAGATCGGAAGAGCACACGTCTGAACTCCAGTCACACTGATATATCTCGTATGCCGTCTTCTGCTTGAAAAAAAAAAAAAAAAAACAAAAAAAGAAAAAGAAAAAATCAGGACAAGCAATAGCAAAAGAGGAAGGGCAATAGCCATCAAGCAAGTATCTGTAGATCTACA
>CAKZYZ010000430.1 GCA_937885075.1 uncultured bacterium
ACGTGTTGTTATTTTTTTTTTTTTTTAATGATACGGCGACCACCGAGATCTACACTCTTTCCCTACACGACGCTCTTCCGATCTTTCTGCAGGCGGGAGCGATACTGCTTGGGCTGCTCGGCGCGGGGCTGGTCAGCGCCGGGCTGATTGCCACCGCCGGAGCGAATGTTTTCGACGCTCTCGGCTACATGTTCAGGGGAGCCTACGGGAGCTGGGGTTCGTTTGTCGAAACCCTGGTTCAGGCTACCCCCCTGATCTTCACGGGATTGGCGATCGTGGTGGCCTTCAGGGCCAAGATCTTTAATATCGGCGCCGAAGGACAGTTCTTCGCCGGGGCGATGGCCTCTACCTGGATCGGGCTGCATCTGACCGGTCTCCCCGGGCCGGTAGTCTGGATTCTTATTATCATCGGATCACTCATCGCCGGGGCAATATGGGGCTTTATCCCTGGAATTCTCAAAGCAACCACCGGAGCCAGTGAGATCATCACCACGGTGATGCTGAACTATGTAATCCTCTACATTATCTCATACCTCCTCTCCGGTCCCTGGCGGGACCCGTCGCAGTTCTATCTCCAGACGGAATATTTTCCCGACCACTGTCGATTCCCGGCCATTGTTGCCAACTCCCGGTTACATCTGGGTTTTGCTCTCTCCCTGGTACTGGCAGGCGTAGTCTACCTCCTCTTATGGAAGACCCCGCTGGGATTTGAGATTCGGTCGATCGGGATCAACCCCCGGGCCTCCCGTTATAAGGGGATCAAGCTGAAAAGAACCATTGTCCTGGTTATGGTATTGAGCGGGGCGATCGCCGGCTTAGGAGGGGGATCGGAAGTCGCCGGGCTGCACCAGCAGCTGCGGCTGGATATATCTACCGGATATGGTTATACCGCCATAATTATCGCCCTGCTGGGGAGACTCCATCCGGTCGGTGTGATCATTGTGGCTATCTTCTTCGGCGGACTGGTCAACGGCTCCACCTCCATGCAGATAAATACCGGGGTCCCGGTCGCGCTGGTCAACTGTATTCAGGGGGTGGTATTGATGTTTGTCCTTACCGCCGAAGTTCTGGCCAATTATAAGATTCGGAGGACTCAGATAGATGAATGACATCTTCCAGACCGTTTTTATGGTCAGCCTGCTCTCCGGGATGATCAGAATAGCCACCCCGATTCTCTTTGCCGCGCTGGGAGAACTGGTGGTCGAGCGTTCCGGGATCCTTAATCTAGGGGTGGAGGGGGCGATGCTGGCCGGTGCGTTCGTCGGGTTTGTCACCGGATTTCTGACCGGGTCGCTATGGCTGGGGGTACTGATGGGGATTATAGCCGGCGGGGTTCTGAATCTCCTGATGGCTTTCATGGCGGTGACATTAAAAGTCGATCAGACCGTGGCCGGCCTGACGATCAATCTCTTCTCCGCCGGTCTCACCTTCTATCTCTTCCGGATTATCTTCGCGAGTACCGGTTCTAGGAACCTGCCGAGTCTCCACACCTTCGATGTCGTCCGGATCCCACTCCTATCCTCAATCCCATTTATCGGCGAGGTACTCTTCTCCAACTATATGCTATCCTATCTGGCCTTTCTGGTTCTTCTCCCGGGTCTCTTCTTCTATCTCTACAAGACGAAATACGGCCTGAATCTCCGGTGCCTGGGAGAAAATCCCGAAGCAATGGATATGAAGGGAGTCTCGGTGAGTCGGTATCAATACCTGGCCCTGGTATTCGGGGGTATGATGGCCGGCGCGGGAGGGGCCTTCTTAACCCTGGCTTCCGCGGGTCTCTTCGTACCGGAGATTGTCGGAGGGAGGGGCTGGATCGCGATCGCGATTGTTATCTTCGGCGATTGGAAACCGTTCCGGATTATGCTGGCGGCGCTCTTCTTCGGCTTACTGGACACATTCCAACTCCAGATTCAGGGTATCGGGGTCAGATTCCCTTACCAGATATTATTGACCCTCCCCTATATTCTGACAATCGTCGCCGTCTCCATCGGCCGAAAACGCTCCGGATCGCCCATTCATCTGGGGATACCTTATAAGCGTAAATGAGGTATTTCTACCAAAAAAATAAATTAGAGATAACTTGTGCTTCGGAATTTCAATAAATCTGCCACAAAGGCACAAAGACACTAAGAAAGAGCATAAAATATGGAGTTACGTAGTCAGTGAACCTTTAATTCTTTTCTTTGTGTCTTCGTGTCTTTGTGGCAAAAAAAGTTGCGAAGCTAAGTTAGATCGGAAGAGCACACGTCTGAACTCCAGTCACACTGATATATCTCGTATGCCGTCTTCTGCTTGAAAAAAAAAAAAATAACATAATTCATTTTTTTTAT
>CAKZYZ010000431.1 GCA_937885075.1 uncultured bacterium
AAGTGATAAGGTATTATGTATTGTTTTTTTTTTCAAGCAGGAGACGGCATACAAGGTATATCAGTGTGACTGGAGTTCAGACGTGTGCTCTTCCGATCTCGGTGGAGCCATTAAGGAACGTTACGAAATCCCCTGTTCGATCAGGACCATATATCGGGTATTTCGCGACCAGGGAATGCTTCGGTCGGAAAGTTAAATTTCACCAACCCTGTTTCGGGATTTTAATAACCCCTAAGGAAAGCAGGAAGGCAGGAAGGCAGGAGGGGGAGTCTTTTATATTTTCCTGCTTTCATGCTTTCCTTAGAGGAAAAGTTGCCAGAGCGAGGCGAGGGCTAAGTTTTGGAAAGCCGAGTGAAAGCGAATAACTTAAGGCACTTTAGGCACTTCTCCTCCAAAGGCGGATCAGCCTCTGGCTGAAAACTTTAGGCACTTCAACCGGGTACTATCTCTGTAGAATTTAATTATGGTCCCCCCCCCCTTTCTTGACTTTCTGTGAATGATTAAGATAGTATATTTGCAAATTGATTTGATAGATAAAACTCACCAATGTGTATACATATAGAATACATTCATATTTACTCTAAGGAGAGAAAACAATGGGGAAAAATGTACTCCTCCTGATTATTGTAGCTTTAACCTTCGCCGGTCTATCAGGGCCGGCTTTTCCACTTGAGGTTACGATCACCGGTACGGAGACGGCCAGCCAGTGCGAGGCGCATACTTACTACATTTCGGTGGAGAACCCTTCCTGGACCACCGAGACCGCCGAGAATATCGTTATTACCAACACCATGCCGCCCGACGGTTTTCTCTTTCAGGCTGACTCCGCCGATATCACCGCCCCCGCGGGATCGCTCTCCGGCACTGCCGCCGATCCTTCAATTGCCGGCGACGTACTCACCTGGGACCTCGACACCCTCTTCGGTTCCGATATCTATCTCACCCCGGGGCAGACTCTGGATATCGAATTCGTTATGGAGATCGACTGCGCCGGTGATGCCGGCCAGGATAATGTAACCGTAGACTTCGATTTCCCCTCGCCCAACGCCCAGAGTGATACGGATTCACTCTTTGTCACCGTTCGCCCCGGAGACATCACCGTCATCAAGAATCCCGTAACCCAGGATGCTTCCCGGGGTGATCTGGTGCCCTATTCAATCAAGATCGAGAGTTCGGGGTTGGGGGATATTAAGAACGTCGAAGTTCGGGACACGGTTGGTTCCGGGCTCTCGTTTGTATCCGCCGACCCCGCGCCCGGCTCGAATATCGGCTCCACTTACTACTGGACGGCGGCCGATATCCCCGGTCTGGCAGATATGGCTCCGGACGCGGTGGAGTGGATCACTCTGACCGCTCAGGTGATCTCCTGCACCAATCTTGACAATGTTCTCAATGCCTCGTTTGGTTGCGAGGGTATGGTCACCGTCCCCGACACGATCTGTCTCGATACCGAGACCGAGTCTCCGGCCGGCACCGCCACCGCCACCATCGACTATCAGCTCAAGCCCCCGGATGGTTCCATGGAGCTCTACCCATCAATGGTCGGGATCGATTACTGTTCGCAGACTAATATCACCGTCGCGGTTACCAATGGCAACCCGTCCTCACCCGACCCGAATGTGGGGGCCGCCTATAACCTCTATTATGATACCAACATCGACACTATCGGTTATGAGGTGACCAATGTGGTAGGGGCGTCCTACTCGGCCGGTGATTTTACCGTCGGGACGGTTCCGGCTAACGATACCGTCTATTTCTCCTACGATATCGGCTGGCCGAGCGGTTCCTGCCCCCCGCACGGGGATTTACAGAATACCCTCTGGCTGCCGCTTTATGATGACCAGTGTGACAACCCCTTCGCTCCCCCGGTTCAGATCTATCCCATCTCTCTGAGCGGGATGCCATCTCTCTCCATCAGTAAGACCAACCCCGGGATTGTCAACGGGAACGATCCCATAAACTTTATCCTGACCGTGGATTATACCGGCCCGGATGGTTTCATTCCTACCATTACCGATGATTACCCCAACCCCTCCCCGGGCTGGACGATTCAGTCGATCACCGATAGCGGAATTGATGATGGGGATAAGATCACCTGGACCCCCACTCTGAACGACGGAGATACCTGGCATGCCGGTTTCTGGATGGCTTTGACCGACCCCTGTACCGGGCCTCCGGTGGGGTCCTACACCAATACGGTCAGCATGGACGGTACCACCGACTGTCATGGCTGTACCATAGTCGGTCCCAGCGCTTCCGAGACCTTTTATGTGGAAGATACTCCGGGCTGCGATGGAAATTGCAGCCTGGATGGGACCCGGACCGGCCCCGGGACGGTTGAGGTATGTACCTTCGCCACCTATACCAATTCCTATATTTTGAGTGGATCGAGCCGCCCCGCTCTCTGGGCCGGTTCCACCATGACCGATGATATGGTGCTCAATCAGTCGTATTATTCCCTCGACGCGGTCATGGTAGATGGTTTCAACTATCAGACCTATGTCTCGGATAACTCCGGCGCCGGCGGTAATTATGAAGTTTATTTAGGGGGATTGGATAGTTCACCCGCCTTCAGCCCGCAATCGACCAGTACTCTGGTCATTGCCTATACCTTTCAGGCTGACGATACCGTGGGTAACGCTTACAGTGAAGCGGAGATGACCATTGCCAGCTGCTCGAGCGAGCTTAACTGGCTCCCGATTACGGTCGCGCGCTCGGTGATGACAGTCGATCTGAGCGGTCCCACCATTCTCGATCGCTGCGGGATCGAGACCTACACCATGTCCCTGGGCAAAAACGCTTACATCAGCTATGATCTTCTGGTCACATTTAATCTTGATCCCGATGGGGACGGGACCAATAACTATGAGTTTGTCCCCGGTTCAACCTTCTTCAGCGGAACCTTTACTGAAGACGGTTGGGGAAATATCTCCGCCTTCTCCCCCGAGACATCCACGGCCGGCGAACTCCGCTGGAATTTCCAGAGCGCGGGCGGGGGGAGCGGGGATATCTCCCGGGTGGGAAATATCTCGGTGGACCTCCGGATGCCCTGTGCGTCCACGGTCTATACCTATGGGGCGGAGGCCAGTTATAACGACCGCTGTGACGATGGAACCATTCCCCGGGAATCCACCGTGACCGATGGTCCTGATGATCCGATGTGGGTTCGGGAAGGGAATATCACGATGGTCAAGATGCCGGAGGCTTATTACGCTACCGAGGAGACAGCCGAATGGTCTCTGACCGTGATCAACGGCGGTGACGGCGCGGCCTATAACCTGGAGGTGGTCGACACGCTCGATACCGATCTCTCCTATTACTATAGTCTTCCCGCTGCCGATGATGTTACCGGTCAGGTGACTACCTGGAATTTTCAGAGTCTGGCGACGACCTGGGATGGTCTGACCGATCTCGACGGTGACGGCAACTTCAATGACCTGATTGCCGGGGGAACGGTTACTTTGAAACTGGGGGCCTATATTGATGCCTGCAACGATCTTGACAACGAAGTCTATGCTGACTGGGGCTGTCTCACCACCGGTTCCTGCCAGACCTCCAATCTGGCCACCTCCGAGGTCCTCCTGCCCCCGCCGGGTCTCCTCGGTGTTACCACCTTCCCCACCACGGTTGTCCTCTGCCAGGAAGCCACGGTGGTGCTGGAGGTGAGAAACAGCGGCCAGACACATGTCTATGATGTTTTTGCTCAGGAGGCATTGCCTGCGGGAGCGAACTATATCTCCGGGACTTCCGAGTATCGCTATAATGACGGATTCGGCTGGACCGGATATACCGGAACCCCTGACCCGGACTACTGGGCGTCTCAGACCTACCCCTATGAATGGACTGCCCAGACCCATGTTCCCGAGTTTTACGATCTTCCGGTCGGATCCCGGGTCCAGATCCAGTTTGATGTAGAAGCGGATTGTGATTTCCCCGCCGGTGATAAAATCTTTCGCTCCCAGACCGGCTTTACCACCCCCTGTCAGGAGTTTTCAGTCTCCGATGAGACCACGGCTAAGCTGGAACTGGATGACATGGATGTTCAGATCGTTAAGGAAGGAAGGAACGAGACCAGAGATCCCGGTGGAGCCCTCTCCACCGATCCGGTCATCGCCGATGCCGGAGATACCGTTTACTGGAGGGTCACCCTGACCAACTCCGGGGATACCGACGCCGGGATGGTAAGATTCACCGACACGCTTCCCGATACCGTTACCTACTCGGCCGCCGATCCCGCGCCGGATTTTCAGAGCGGTCAGGTGGCCTCCTGGTTCGTGGGAACGGACCTTCCCTTTGTCGTTAGTCTGGAGGCAACGGTGGACGGGGACGGCTGTGAAGCGCTCTCCATCAATACCGGGGACGCTTCCTGGGGCTGCCAGAGCCTGGGCTGCACCTCCGGGAGCAAGCAGGAGACCGCCAGCCTGGTTACCGAAGTTGATTTTGAGCTCCCCGGCTGGAATCAGCTCTCCAGCTTTACCACCTGTGAGGGGCTGATCACATTTTATGTCGTCAACGACGGCGCTACCGCCGATGATATCGATTTCACCTACACACTCCCCGAGAGTTACTACTATGACTCCAGCGGGGGAGGGGCGGGAATCACCAGTTCCGATCCGGCCCATACCTTCACCGCGCCGGAAAAGGTGCCGCACGATCTGGGAGGAGCGCCCCAGCAGCTTCAGTTCGCCGGCGCCGCTCAGGGCGGGAATATCTTTGACGGGAACGACTACATTGGGCCCGACGAACGACTGACCATCTACTTCCAGGTCTACCGGGAGCCCTCCGATACCAGTTGCGACACCGATCCAACCAGCGATCCTCCACCACCGGGGCCGGTCTCGGGATTCGTGGTGGGAAGTTTCGAGAATACCTGCGGCACCTATGTAACCGATGGGGTTGATTTCAATCAGCATACCGTTACACCCGCTTACGCCGATCTCGATCTGACCATCACCCCTCCCACCCAGATTGTTGCCGACGGGGGCACTGCTACCTTCAACGTAACTCTCGACAATAACGGGACAGCCTCCGCTGATGACTGGACGGTGACTCATACGCTGGGGGCAGGTTACACCAACCTTACTTCAACTGTAGGGAGTGTTGTAGGCCAACAGGTTATCTTTGATTCCAGCGGCGGCGGCGTGATCAGTCCCTCCGGTCAGCTGACCTATACTATTACCGCCGATGTCGGGACCGGGAGCCTGGTCCATGATGCCGAGGTAATCGGTCAGTGCGTGAATGCCGGAGGCGCCGCTACCGGGTGTAACTATTCCGATGACGGGACCACCGTCTACGCCTCCAACGCCAGTTTCAGCAAATATTCCGACAGCCAGGGCACAATCGGGGAGACCGTTTACTTCACCATCCGGGCCGACTTCCCCAACCCGCTCTATAGCAGTGTAGCTATTCACGACGATCTCCCCACCCCCGGCCTGGAGTATCTTTCTCACACGGTCAATCCCGCGACCTGGACCACAAATACGGCTGATCCAGTGGCCGGAACAATCGATGTTACCTGGAATAACATCACCACCCCTATCACTGTCACCATCGATATCGCGGCCCGGATAGACAGTGATGGAGTAAACTGGGCTGGATTGACCCAGACCAACGATGCCGATATCTCCTTCACCTATCAGACCAATACTTATACCGACAGCGATACCGCCGACATCGGGATTATCGAACCGGATATCATCGACTTCAGTAAGAACTTTGAAGGGGGCGATCCTAACCCGATCCAGGCCGGGGACGAGGTCTATTTCCGGGTTCAGTTCGATAATGACGATACCGCCGTCACCTCGACCGCTTACAATCTCCGCTTCAATGACACCCTCCCCGATGAGATGCGCGATACCACTCCGACGATCGTAGCGGTTGGTGTTGACACCGCACCTCCTGATGGCTCGATTGACCGGACGCTGACCTCCCCCACCGACTATAGCAGCGCTTATTCCAGCGTGTCGGGGCAGATCGATATTATTTTCAACACCCCGCTTACAACCTCCGCCGCCCGGCTGGCGCCGGATGAGCGGATGCTGATCTACTATAAAGCCTATATCGATTACGACGTGGGGGCTTTCACCGAGTTCTCCAACTTCGCCCAGGTCGATACCTACTATTCGCTCCCCTATGATCCGGCCAACCCGGATATCCGCCAGTACTCGGATGGGAGCGGCTGGCTTGCCCTTACTACCAATGACCTGACGATCAGCAAGACTCTTATCTCCGGTTCTCCCGCCACGATCGGGGAGACTGTCTACTATCGGCTGGATGTTATTGTTCCGCCCGAGACGACCGCATACTGGCCCGATCTCTACGATATTATCCACGAAGACGGTCTCTACTACGTGGCGGGATCATCGACTTTCTCCGATGTTACCGGATCCCCGATTGAGGGAGTCTCGTTCATTACCTCCACCGAGCCGGAATGGGTCTCTTATACCGATCCGAACCCCGGAGCGACTATCTTCTGGGATATGAATCCGATCGTCAATGCCAGTTCCGGGACGCCCTGGGGCGATATTGAATATTACTTTAGGGTTGATTACGCCCTGCTGGTCACCGGTCTTGACGACGGGGGAGGGGACACGGTCTGGAATCCGCCCGCGGCCGGCGATGACGCTCTTGATGACGGCCGGATTAACTGGTCTACCTTCTCCGACGGCAACGGATCCACCAATCGCTGGACCGACGATACCGATATCCTGACCGATGTCGATCAGCCGGTTCTCGATTCCTTTGACAAGAGCACCACTACCGGCAACCCGGTTCAGGGGGGCCAGCAGGTTGATTATGCCATTACTTTCGACAATAATGGCTGGAACACCGCCTTCGATACCGTTATCACCGATCTGATCCCGGTCGGGATGCGGGGAGCCAGTCCCGCAGTGGACAGCATTACCGTAGGCGCAAGGACACTCACTACTCCCGCGGACTATACCACTGCCTGGTCGGGGCAAACCTATACCATAACCTTCGTCTCCAGTGATACCTCTCTCCCGGTATCATCCAATACTTCGCCTTCCCGGATTGAGGTGGGAGAGACGGTTACCATCAGCTATCATGCTACCGTCGATGCCGATGTCGGAGCATCTTTCTCGATGACCGATGAAGCCCGGGTGACTGGGTACTCATCTATCCCCGGTAGCGATCCGGATGAGCGGGTCTATCCCGGAATCGGCCCTGATTCAGAGACTCATTACACTACCGATCTATCACTCTCCAAGGCTCAGTCTTCGGAAGGGTATACCCCGGGCACCGATGTTACGATCGGGGAGCCGCTTACCTACACCATCGATATCGATATCCCCAACAATACCACCGCCTATGACCTGGAGTTTACCGATACGGTCGAAGACGGTCTGACCGTCACTAACGTCGCCGCTGCGCCCTCCGGTGCGCCTTCCTGGCTGGAGAACGCGAACGGGACCACCTCGGTCTCGGTTGACTTCGGTGACTTCGGCCCCGGCCAGACCGGGACCGATGCCACGGTGACGGTCTCTACCTATATCGATCAGACAGACGCGGGAGGCTGCGTGGTCCGGGGAGACATCTTCACGGATCGCGGCTACATCGGCTGGAACAATCAATCTTTGGGGGGAACCTGGTATACTGACACCTCCAACCAGGTCAGTAACACGGTTGTGGAGCCGACGCTGCGGATTGATAAAGCTGCCGTTCCCGATCACGGGGATGCCGGCGACACCGTTACCATTACCCTGACCACCGACCATACCGGTCCCAGCGACTCCGACGCCTTTGACGCCGTGATTACCGACATCCTCCCCTCCGCCCTCTCCTGGGCCAACAATTTATCTTACAGCGGCCCCGCCTTCACCGTCGATACCAGCGGACTCCCCACCGTGACCTTTACTTTCCAGACCATCTCCGACGGATCCACCTCCCAGATCGATTTCGATGTTACCCTGCTGACCCCGGTCGGCCCCTCGGAGGTCGTTACCAATACCGCCGGCGTCGAATGGACGAGTCTGCCCGGGAACGATCCCAACGAAAGGGATGGTTCCGGCGCCACCGCCTGCGATACCTATGATGACGAAGATCCCGCCGAGATAACTATTGATGACAACCTGGCTATCGACAAGACACTTCTCGGAGACGGAGACGCCACCATAGGAGAGACCTTCCAGTACCAGGCGGTCCTGACACTCAATGAGGGAACCATGACTAATGTGCGGCTGGAAGATGATCTCGATCCGGGATTGGCTTTTGTCTCCCTGGACGGCTTCTCCCACGATCCATCCATTACCTTCTCCGGCTCGACCGCTCCGGTGATCACCAATCAGGGTGAGACGATCACCTGGAGTCTGGATACGGTGGTCAATCCTCCCGGGCCGGCTGTCGACACTGTCACCATCACCTATACCGCCTGTATTACCAATGTCTTCGGGAACCAGGATGGGACCCTGCTTAACAACTACCTTGACCTCACATATACCGGCGGCTCGGACTGGACGGTTGCCTCCGATACAGAGGTGCTGGAGCCCGAACTTGAGGTGGATAAGGCGCTCTCCGTCCAGACCGGCGATGCCGGAGATGTGGTCACAGTAACGGTTACTTTTAATCATGCTACCGACAGCACCTCCGCCGCGTACGATGTAGAGATCTCGGAGGTGGTGACCGATGGGCTTACCTGGGCGAATAACGTGACCCCGATCTCCGGACCCGCCTTTACCTGGGATACCGACGGTCTGCCGGATGTGATTTTTAACTGGCTTGAGATCGACACCAGTTACACGGCCGTTGACCCGGTCTACTTTACCTTCGACGTTACTATCGACAATGATGTCGAGCCCAACCAGGTCCTTCCGGATACGGTTGATATGACCTGGACAAGCTGGACGATCGGGACCGAGCAGGTCTCATCCTATAACCCCGATGCCTATGAGCGTTCCGGCGACCCCGGTGCTGGAGGGGAGTGGAACTATTACACCGATAACGACAGCGATCAGGTCACTGTCCCTGATAACTCGATAGACAAAGTTCTCCTGGGCGACGGAGACGCGGTGATCGGTGAAACCTTCCAGTATCAGGTTACCGTGGATCTCATCGAAGGGGTGACCGAGAATGTGATCGTGGCCGATACCCTCGATCTCGGTCTGGCTTTCGTACAGCAGGACAGTTTCATCTATGACCCCGCGATCAGCCTCGGCGGTTCGACCACCCCGTTTGTCCTCAATCAGGGACGGGATATCTGGTGGTTTCTCAATACGGTGACCAATCCTCCCGGTCCTGCCGCGGATACACTCACGATCACCTATACCGTCTGCGTGACCAACGAGTCGATCAACCAGAACGGATTCCTCCTCAACAACCTGGTGGGTCTCAGTTATACCGGCGGCGGTTCTCATTTTAGTTCCGCTTCCGATACCGAGGTCTATGAACCGGAACTCATGATCGATAAGTCCTTTGCCCCCCAGTCCGGTCTGGAGGGCGATAACCTCACCGTCACCCTTACCCTCTGGCATACTGAAACCTCAACCGCCGATGCTTTTAATGTAGACCTTGAGGATATAATTCCGGCGGAGTTTGACTGGGAGGATAATCTCACCGCCATCTCGGGTCCTGCTTTCACCGCCGACACCTCCTCGCTCCCCTCTTTGTCGATCTCCTGGCCTGATATCCCGCTATTTTATGTTCAGACCAACCCGGCTCAGCTCAGCTTCGATCTATCCTTCAACTCCGTAGGCGACCCTGCCGATATCGTCTGCAATAGCGCCGGGGTGGAGTGGACGTCACTCTCCGAAGATCCGGGGCAGATCTCATCCTACAATTCAAACTCCTACGAGCGGACCGGTGATCCTTCCGATCCTGGCGAGGTTAATGATTACAATGACGAAAGTGAGGACTGCGCCCAGTTGTTAGGGACCCCGTCACCGACCACCACGCCATCGGTGACGCCCACCCCGAGTGTGACTCCGACACCTTCGGTAACGCCTACTCCTTCCATCACTCCGACGCCAACTGCAACCCCGACCCCAACCGTTACTCCAACCCCGAGTATAACTCCGACGCCGAGCGTTACCCCCACACCCTCGCTTACTCCGACGCCATCTGTAACCCCGACGCCGTCGGTAACGCCTACTCCGTCCATTACTCCGACGCCGAGTGTAACCCCGACCCCAAGCGTGACTCCAACCCCGAGTATGACACCAACCACGACTCCGAGCGTTACTCCGACGCCATCGGTTACCGCGACGCCGACACCAAGTATTACTCCGACCCCGGTCGGGTATAAGACCCCGAGCCCCACACCCACGCTCCTGCCCGGCGTCAAATGGTCTCAGATGCCGGATATGAATTACGGGTATGATGTTGATTCCTATCGCTGGGATATCCCCGGGGAAGAGAAGGGAACCCGGCTGGCCGATGATTTCCTATGTACCGACGGGAGTGATATTTCCTATATCCGCTGGTGGGGAAGTTATCCAGGGTATGCCGAGGGAACTGACGCTCCGGTATTGCCACCCGTTTGTGTTGACAAGGGTTTTCAGGTTAACTGGTATGAATATACCGATCCCGGCAGCTTCAGTCGTCCGGGCCAGCTTCTGAATTCCTCATTCATTACCACCTTTGATGAGGATTGGTACGGTACGGTCCCGGCCTGGGGAGAGGAGACGTCCGGGAACTGGTTCCAGTACACCGACCAGTGGGAACATGAGTTCCAGTACGAGACCTGTCTGCCGTGCCCCTTCGAACAGACGGCCGGGTATTATTACTTCGTCAGTATTGAGGCGGTATATAAAAACTTATGCGGTGAAAACTACTGGGGTTGGAAAACCACCCTGGACCGCTGGAATGACGACGCCACCGAAAAGATGACGACCGATGGTCTACACTGGAGCGACTGGAATGAACTCACCTACTACAGTGGGAGTCATCCATTGGCGGGGCAATCACTGAATTTAGCGTTTGAGCTCTTAAGCATCGACTGCTACACACCGACGCCTACCCCGACCCTCACCCCGACTCCATCGGGAACTCCAACCCCGAGCGTTACTCCTACACCCACAGTTACCCCGACTCCTAGTGTTACCCCGACCCCAACCACCACTCCTACGCCTAGTGTTACACCGACCCCGAGTGTTACCCCGACTCCAACCGTCACACCAACGCCGAGTGTAACCCCGAGCCCCTCGGTTACTCCAACACCATCCGTGACGCCAACACCTACGGTAACGCCTACACCAAGCGTGACTCCGACCCCGACACCGAGCATTACACCAACCCCAAGTATAACGCCGACGCCCAGTGTGACCCCGGTACCCTGCGAGTCTCCCCTGATGGTCAGGGAGATCGGTTCCATAGATATTCTCCAGACCCGGGCGAGCGTGAATAACGGCTGGTTTATCCGGGGGCTGGACTGGAACGAGACTACCGATTTTGGGTACGTCCCTGATATGCTGAATTTCTGGTTCGACGGAGGAACGCTGCCGGCGGAAAGCCAGGTTAAGCTTCGTTTTGAGCAGCAGGCGGAACCGCTTGCCATCCAGGATGGAGATAAGATAGATATCATCTATGATACCTATTATTTCCTCGAAGTTATCCTCCCCGCGGTCACAGTGGACGGGACCGAGCTCTATATCGGTCTGAACGGGAACACCTATACGGACGTTTATCTCTGTAATATCGCAAAGGGTTCACCGACCCCAACCCCAACCCCCACGGCCACTCCTACGCCGTCGGTAACGCCCACCATAACACCTATCCCGACCCCGAGTGTCACCCCAACCCCATCGATCGCGCCTACTGCTTCAGTTACGCCTACCCCTACGCTGACACCGATTTTAACACCGGCCCAGACCCGGACCCCAACTCCCACTCCAGCCTGCCGGTGTTACGTGGTGCCACAGACGGGATTTGCCAGTGGAGGAGAGAATCTCCTTGTCCTGGTTGACCCATCTGACTTTGACCCGGCCACCAATGAAACTAATATCGGGACCACCACGGGGACAGGGGGGATCGAATCCATTGTCTTTGATAACAGTACGGAGACTCTCTATACCGTTAACTATAATCAGTTTGGGACCCTTGATCAGAGAACCGGATTGTTCACTCCTTCCTCTCATCCCATAGGCTCCGGGAACGGTAAACTGGGAATTCAATCCTTTAGTAAGACAAAAGAGGGAGACATAGCTAATGATGTTGATGGGCTTTCCATCCATCCTGCTACCGGGATAATTTATGCCTCGGTCCGGCGAACCGGGAATGACTTACTTGTTCAGATTGATAAAATCACCGGCAAGCTGATCCCCGGTGCCTTCGGGGGTAACGATTATCTGGTAGTCGAGGCTCTATCCCCCGGAGTTGATGATGTTGACGATCTTGCTTTCGATCCGGTTGATGAGACTCTTTATGCCATCGAGAATGACAGCGGTAACACCGATCATCTTGTCATAATAAACCTTGTCAGCGGGGCGGTTACTAATCAAGGCCGGCTTACTTGGGCAGGGCTCCATGTATCGGATATGGAAGGCCTGAGCTTTGGCTGTGACGGCACTCTCTGGGGGGTTACCGGTGACAAGACGATAGCCGAGCACATCAACCGCCTCTGGGAGATAGATAAATCTGATGGATCCTGCTGCTGTCCCCGGGAGCTTACCCATGGTACCGACTACGAGGCGGTTACCTGCGGTTTCTTCCCCATGGTGCAGCCCACTCCCGTGCCTGTTGCGCCGATGGTTGACTCGGGAGACTATGACGGTGATGGCACCTCGGATATTGCTATCTTCCGGGGAAGCTCCGGTCTCTGGGCGGTGAGGGGAGTTACCCGAACCTACTTCGGGGATCTGACCGACTATCCGGTATCCGCTGATTATGACGGCGACGGGACCGCCGATATCTCAATCTTCCGGGCCGGTTCCGGCCTCTGGGCTCTCCGGGGAGTCAGCCGGGTTTATTTCGGATCTTCCTCGGACATACCGGTTCCCGGTGATTACGATGGAGATGGCTTTGCCGATCTGGGCATCTTTCGGTCCGGCTCCGGTCTCTGGGCGGTTCGGGGTGTTACCCGGGTTTACTTCGGGTCCTCTGAGGACCGGGCGATCCCGGGCGATTATGATGGAGATGGGAGCAAAGATATCGGAATCTTCCGCTCCGGTTCCGGCCTCTGGGCCATACGAAATATCAGCCGGGTTTACTTTGGAGCCGCGGGAGATGAGACTATCCCCGGTGACTATGACGGTATCGGCACCTGGAGAGTCGGCATCTTCCGGCCCTCTTCCGGCCTCTGGGCGATCAGGGGTATAACCCGGGTTTATTTCGGATCCGGGTCCGACCGGCCGGTTCCCGCCGACTATACTGGCAACCTTGCCGATGATATCGGTATCTTCCGCGGTTCATCCGGTCTCTGGGCGATCCGAGGAATTTCTCGGGTTTACTACGGGAGTTCCGGAGATCTCCCGGTAACGAGATAACAGGACTATTACAGGTAGGACTATTGCCCCCTACCTCACCTCCTTTTTATGACAGGACGATTGCAGACAGGACTATTAGCCTCGCCTTGGCCTCTATACCGCGCCCCCATCATCGTAAACCGATTCGGAACTGTCCTGATTCCGGATAAGTTAGTTTAAACGATAGTCACGAAAGACACGGTGTAATAACCCCCACAAAATGACAGGGAACAAAGTGTTCGGTTAGTGTCGCATAATGATACAAGTGCCCATTGAGGTTCGGTCGGGGTATGAGCATAACCAATGACATAACAAATGAGATGTCAGATAGTTAGTGATATAATCATTTTTCTGTCTCAGTTGGCATGACAATTGCTTGATAGAATGTTAGATATTTGATGAAGATTCGCGAGATTCATGGTTTAATTAGTTGCGAAGCTAAGTTCCAGTTTAGTATTAACCCAAAATATTCCTGGAGAACAATAAGATGAAGACTATAAAAATACTAATCTTCCTGATGGCAGCAGCTATTCTCAGTTCCGGCGTATCGCGGGCGGATATCCTCCACCTCCGGTATTCGACTTATCTGGGCGGGAGCAGTACCAGCAACGATAAGGGGTTTGCTATCACCCTGGACTCGCAGAACCGGGCCTATCTGACCGGGGATGTCGCTTCGTCTGATTTTCCCACCATTAACCCCTATCAGGCGGATTACGGCGGCGGAACATCCGATATATTCATCTCCTGTCTGGATTCTTCCGGTTCGACCCTTATCTATTCCACCTACCTGGGCGGGAGCGGCAAAGATGCCGGGAGAGGGATAGTCCTGGATACCGCCAACCAGATCTACCTGACCGGTTATACTGCTTCCCCGGATTTCCCCACCGTAAACCCGTATCAGAGCGGGTCCGGGGGAGGGGAGGATGCCGTGCTGGTCTGTCTCTCCTCTTCCGGTTCATCCCTGATCTATTCCACTTACCTGGGGGGGGCGGGAGATGATTATGGTGAGGGGATTGCCCTGGATTCAACCGACCGGTCCTTTCTGACCGGCTACACCTCTTCCGATAATTTTCCCACCGTTAACCCTTACCAGGCGGTTTTTCAATCGGGTAATTATGATGCTTTCGTCACCGTTCTGGATCCATCGGGCTCATCTCTTTATTACTCGACTTACCTGGGAGGGACTGCCGGCGATTACGCCTGGTCCATCGCCTTGAATTCCTTGAATCAGGCCTATCTGGCCGCGGAGACCGCGTCCGATGACTTCCCCACCGTTAATTCTTACCAATCGAGTCGGGAAGGTTCCTGGGATACGGCCGTGGTCATATTTTCCTCGACCGGATCGTCACTGATATATTCAACCTACTTTGGCGGGAGCGGGGTTGACGGAGTTCGGGGGATCAAGCTTGATCCATCAGATCAGATATTCCTGGCCGGTTATACCGAATCCATTGATTTTCCCACCTATAATTCTTACCAGCCGGAATATCAGGGAGGCGGTTCCGATATTGTCGCCTTCGCTTTTTCTCCGGCCGGATCATCACTACTCTACTCGACCTACCTGGGGGGAAGCGGCTATGACCGGGCCTATGATATCGCCATCTCCTCCGTTGGCTCGGTTTACCTGACCGGCCGCACGGAGTCCCCGGATTTCCCCACCATAAATTCATATCAGTCAACTATCAACGGTATTGATCCGGATGTTTTTATCTCCGGTTTCTCCAGCACCGGTTCCGCTCTGGAATTCTCCAGTTACCTGGGGGGGAGTGGAGAGGATTATGGAAGGGGTGTCGCTATTGATTCTACCGGAATTGCCTACCTGACGGGATATTCGTGGTCCCTGGATTTTCCCACCCTGAACCCCTATCAATCGGAGAACCGGGGTGCTGCCAATGCTTTTGTCAGCAAACTGGAGATCTCCCCGATTGCTCCCTCGATCGAGTTAATTAAGACCGTGGATGGTTTTCCGGATGGGACGGTCGGCATCACCCGGCCCTGTGCTGATCCGACCTACTACTATCAGGTGAACAATACCGGCGATACTTATCTCTCTGATATCGAGGTATGGGATGACAACGGCACTCCGGATGATCCCAGCGATGATATTCTGGTCGGGACCATACCCGGTCCGATCGCGCCCCACAGAACCGCCGGACTGGAATATACCTTTGAGCGTCTGGCCCAGCGTCTCAATACGGCCACCGCCACCGGCAATCCCACCGACAGTTCCGGCTCCGATCTCCCGGATTTTTCTGAAGTATCCGATAGTGACGATGCCCTGGTCTTCCCCTGGCTGGTCATAGACGGCAATGACTACAACGGTGATGGGATTGACGATATGACTACCTGGAAGTGTGAGGAGGGGAAATGGTTTATCCAGCTCTGTCCCTACGATGACAGCGAAGTGATCTACTTCGGTCAGTCCGGGGACATTCCCGTCTCGGGTGATTATAACGGCGACGGGACCGCCGAGCTGGCTATCTTCCGGCCCGCGACCGGTCTCTGGTCAATCCGCGGGATCAGCCGTGTCTACTTCGGGACTGATGGAGATATCCCGGTTCCGGCGGATTACGGGGGAGATGGTTCTACCGATATCGCTATCTTTCGCCGGGAAACTGGTCTCTGGGCGATCCGCGATCTGAGCAGAAGCTACTTCGGGGGTCTTCTTGATCTGCCCATCCCGGGTTATTATGACAACTCCCCCGGTGCCCGGATAGGTATCTGCCGCCCGTCCCGGGGTCTCTGGGCCATCCGGGGGTTGACCCGGCGTTATTATGGCCGGTCCGGGGACTATCCGGTCCCGGCGGATTACACAGGCAATGGGATCGACCGTATCGGAATCTTCCGGGAGAGCACCGGTCTCTGGGCGATCGATGGGATGAGCCGGTTTTACTTCGGGACCCGGAATGACTATCCCCAGCCGGCTGATTACGATGGCTCCGGTTTTGACCGGATCACCATCTATCGCCCCGCCACCGGTCTCTGGGCGGTCCGGGGACTGACCCGAAAGTACTGGGGCGGTGAGAACGCCGTCCCGGTGACATGGTAATATTTTTCCGGGGGAAAAATATTATTGCTTGTAACACCATAGATCTTTTAATAATCCACCACCGACCTTGTGTCGGTGGAGATGTGACTGATTGCTAATAAAAATTATTATAAACGTTAAAAGGAAGATAATCCATGCATCCACAAGAGATAGAAAAGATTGCTCAGGGAGTGGTGGGGGCCTTCAGCCAGGGGTGTGATCCGCTCATTAAAGCCGGGTGCGGGGCCTTCAGCAACCCCAACGCCTATGACTGCGCTTTATTTTCCTGCGGGGATGACTACGAGTGCGGCCAGGCCGCGGTCTTCACCTGCAGCGAAGATTTTATCTGCGCCCAGAGCTTCTTCTGCGGATGCGGTCTCTATACCGCGCCCCCCACCACATAAGATGAAAAATATTCCCCCCGCTTTACTGGTAGTAGACATCCAGAGCGGCTTTATCGAGGAGTCGGAACTTCCGGTCCCCGGGGCGCGGATTTCGTCCCGGGGATTGAGACCGAATACTTCCAGGCTATTATCCGCAAGGGAATGGATCCGGCGGTGGATTCCTACTCGGTCTTCTATGACAACCATCACCGTAACCCTTCCGGGATAAAAGGCTATCTCCGGGAGCGGGAGTTTAAGCATAAGGGGATCAGACGGATCCGATCCGACCGGGTTCCCGACCTGATCGGCGGGCAATAAGTATCGAGACTATCCTCTGCCCGATCTTATGATTAACCGGCCAGGTGGCGGTAATGCCGTGCTCTGACGGGGCGTATCGCCTGAGCTGACGGCGTGACCAGTCTTCGCCCCAGCAGAGTGAAAATCACCGCCACCCCTCCCCATAAAAACCCTTCCTGAAGAAATCGCCGCCGCGTGAGTTTTCTATGTAGCTTCATATATATAATCTCCCTATTCCGTATCAGATTATTAATTAGTTGTTCAAAACTAATTTGATTTATTTATAAATTAAATCCAGACCCCCGGAATGACCTGTCCGCAGGAACCGCATTTTCCGTCCTTGAGATTGTTCTCCAGAATTCGGTATCCCACCCTCCCGATCACCTTCTTCCCGCAGTTTGGACAGAAAGTATTTTCTCCGGGCAAGCCGGGAATATTACCGGTGTAAACATAATGGAGTCCTTTATCCAGAGCGATCTTTCTCGCCAGTTTCAGGGTCTCCACCGGGGTAGGGGGGAGGTTGCGGAGCTTATACATGGGATGAAAGCGCGAGAAGTGGAGCGGGACATCCGGTCCCAGGTGATCATAAACCCACCCCGTCAGCCATTTGATCTGGTCCGGCCGGTCATTCAAGGTGGGGACGATCAGATTGGTTATCTCCACCCAGACCCCCATCTCCCGCATTACCTCCAGAGTCCGCAGAACCGGAGGGAGGGTTCCCCGGCATACTTTTAAGTAGTAATCCTTGTCTCCCTTCAGATCGACATTGGCGGCATCGATCACCGGGCAGAGTTCCCGCAGCGGCCCCTCATTAATATAGCCTGCGGTGACCATGATATTCTTCATCCCCTCTTTGTGCGCCAGCACGGAAGTGTCGTACATATATTCATAGAAAATTACCGGCTCGGAATAAGTATATGCGACGGAGAGGCAATTATTCTGCCGGGCCTTGGTTACAACCTGGGCGGGAGAGAGATCATAATTATCAGTCTCTTCCGGGGGGCGCTGTGATATCTCCCAGTTCTGGCAGAACCGGCAGTGGAGATTGCACCCGGCGGTGGCGATGGAGAAGATGGTTGAGCCGGGCAGAATGTTAAAGAGGGGCTTCTTCTCAATCGGATCGACATGAACCGCGCAGGGGTTCCCGTAGACCAGAGAGACCAGTTCCCCGTCAATATTCTCTCGCGCCCGGCACTCCCCCCGCTGACCCGGTCCCAGAATACACCTCCGCGGGCAGAGTTCACACTGAACTTTATTTTTCATATAGCCTCAAACCCTGAGTTCCTGGTTCGGAATTTCAATAATACTCGTAGCGGCGACCTTCAGATCACCACTAGCGACAGCCTGAGGGCTGCCACTACGAGGTTGTGAGCAGAGCAAGCTATGGTCTCAGTCATCCCATTTTTGGGAGAACTTTGCCTTATGGGGGCGGATAACCTTCACTTGATTTTGATCGGTTTCTGCCGGGGTTGACCTTACGGAGCCTGACTCATTATTTTCTCCTTTAGTCCCTGGATTACAACCCGACAGGGAAACGACCAGAGCCAGCAGTAACCCCATTATAATTAATGATCGGACATTATTTATATTCATAGAATCAAACACTACTCCCAATATAATTGACTGCCGGAAATTATTTTTGTTCAAAAATATATTAGCACGCTCTGGGGGTTATTCCAATTCCCGGTTCAGTTTAGAGACTAATTCTCTCAAATCTCGGATTGAAGCAGAAGAAAATATTTTTTGCCGAAAGCAAAAAATAGTGTTGTTCTGTAAGAGAGGATCCATATCCTTTTCAATCACTCCTTCCCGGAGCAGTTGAAGGTAATCTTTCGTCCCCGGGATGGGGGAGTAAGCCGCCAGCGTGATGGATGTACCCAGCCCGTGAACGAAGCGGATATCCTTCTCCACCTCCTCCGGGGTCTGACCGGGGAGACCGAACATCAGATAGACTGAGATCTCCGATCGTTTGAAGCCGGCGCCTTCCAGATAGTTCAACGCCTGGATTAGGTCCCGATTCTCCACCTTTCCTCCGGTCTGCCTCTGCCGCGCCTCCTGTGATGACTCCAGGCTGAGCCGGGGCGCGATAAACCCGCTCTCTTTCATCAAAGATGAGGTCTCTTTACTCAATAGCCGGGCATGGAGACCGTTCGGGGTGTGAAACCGGCAGTTAACTTTCCGGGCGATCAAACTTGAGAGGATCCGGTTGATGTGATTTTTCGCGTTAAAGAGGAGAGCGTTATCGTAGAACGCGATATCAGTCGTTCCGTCTCGGCGAACATATCTTTCAATCTCTCCCGCGACTGCTTCCGGTTTTCGGGAAATAAGTCCCGGTTCCAGAATCGAAGCGGCGCAGTAAGAACAGGAGTAGGGGCAGCCTAGACCGGTTCGGATTGCGAGGGCGGTCTGATTGGAGAGGAGATCATAGGCAGGGATGAGATCTCCGGTTGACAGTCTGGAAGGGAGGGAGAATCCAAGTTCGGTCATCACCTCTGTCAGTCCCGTGAATCCACCCCCGGCATGAATCGCCGTAGCGCCGGAAAATTTCCGGGCATGCTCCGGGCATAATCGGGGATATATACCTCCCAGGATAATGGGAGTATCAGGGAAATAATTTCTGGCCATTTCAATGGCCACAAAATATCCGGGATACCAGTAAGTCATGGTAGAGCCGACCAGGATCAGATCGGGTCTCTCAATCTCGTCGATCTCATCCTGGAACAACTCGAGCGGTAGTCCATAACGAAAATATTGCCGGTCAACATTCTCAAGAGAAGAAGGACTGGTAATTTTTGTCTTAAAATACTTGCCACAGCCGAAGCGATCCCTCCGGGGATATCTCCCTCCCGAAAACTCCGGCAGCCGGGGATGAAACCGATCCAGGCAGTCAATCAACTCCACCTCCCACCCCAATCCCCGTAGAAATGCCCCCACCCGCAGCAACCCGAACGGCTTTAACCAGAGGTCATAAGCCGCGAAATCATAGATCCAGGGATTAATCAGAAGTGCTCTCATTCGATAAATATCATACTGCCTGTCATGGGAGAAAGATACCCCAAAAATAATTCTTATAAAAATAAATCTTAGAATAATGATCCTTACTTACCATATAGGTGAAACTCAAGTTATAGAAATATTGAGTTGCTCTACCCCCATTGAGTAAATAAACCTCCCTTACCTGATTTGTGTACACTTCTTGCTCGTACGAGCAAGAAGTGTACACAAAATATATAGCAGAATGTTATAGGTGGAGAAGAATAGAAGTCCCGGGTACGGATTATTGCTGCCGCCCGGCGCCTGGTGCCTGGCGAATGCGGGCTGACGGCTTATTTCAGATTGACACGGTAGCTGGGCACTGATATCTTGCTGTTTCAGAATTTTCCCGATATCCATCGGGATCCCGATTTGTTCAATAATATTATCGGGACAATAAACTATTAATTGCCCACAATGTAACTGAGAACCAAGATATTACTATGCTGGTGGTAAAATGAAAGATAACTACAAAGATACGCTGAATCTGCCGAAGACTTCGTTCGGGATGCGGGCCAATCTGGCTCAGAAGGAACCGAAGTATTTAAAGGACTGGGAAGAGATGGACCTCTACTCCCTGATCCGGGAGGCCCGGAGGGGGGGGCCTAACTATACTCTTCATGACGGACCTCCTTACCCGACCGGAGACCTCCATGTCGGGACCGGGATGAATAAGATCTTAAAAGATATTATTATCCGCTTCCAGACCATGCACGGTTTTGATGCTCCTTATATCCCCGGTTGGGACTGTCACGGCCTTCCTATCGAGCATAAAGTTATGACCGAGCTGGCCGGACGGGAGGAGGAGATGACCGACCTCCAGATCCGCGGGCGCTGCCGGAAATTCGCTTTGAAGTATGTGGAGGCCAACCGGAAGCAGTTCAAGAGTCTGGGCTGTCTGGGCGATTGGGAGAATCCTTATCTGACGATCAATCCGCTATATGAGGCGGCGGTTCTGGAAGTTTTTAAGAAGATGGTCGAGAGGGGATTTGTCTACCGGCAGCTCAAACCGATTCACTGGTGTATGAGCTGCGAGACGGCGCTGGCGGAAGCCGAACTGGAATATAAAGAACGGGATGATACCTCGGTCTATGTCTATTTCCCGCTGGTCTCAGAGCTTACGGATATCTTCCCCGGCGAAGCGGATGGCCCGGCCTCGATCCTGGTCTGGACCACGACTCCGTGGACATTGCCCGGCAATCTGGCTGCCGCGGTTAATCCCGATTTCCAATACGCTTTAATCGGATTTCAAGATCCGGAGAGCGGAGAAAACCGGAAGGTTATTATGGCCGCTGGCGCGATTGAACGGGTCGCGAAAGATACCGGAATCGAGAGTTATTCCGTTCTGGGAAAAGTCGCCGGACGGGAACTCGAGAATCTCATCTACCGCCATCCCTGGCTGGATAAGGAATGCCCGGTCATCCTGGCGGATTATGTCAATTTGGAGGAGGGGACCGGATGCGTCCATACCGCTCCCGGCCACGGGCAGGAAGATTATATCTCCGGGAAGAGATACGGTCTTGATGTCATAAGTCCGGTTGACAGCCGGGGCGCTTTTACCGGGGAGATCCCGGACCTGGAAGGAGTAAATGTCCTGGAGGCAAACAACAGTATCGCGGAGAAGCTCCGCGAGAAAGGTCTGCTCCTCTCCCGCGGAATAATCAGGCATTCTTATCCTCATTGCTGGCGGTGCCGGAAACCGGTTATCTTCCGAGATCGGAAGAGCACACGTCTGAACTCCAGTCACACTGATATATCTCGTATGCCGTCTTCTGCTTGAAAAAAAAAAAAACAAACAATCCAACTCTGAATCTCACCCCTCGTGCATCCCTACACACTCACATAATTCTTATCCATTATT
>CAKZYZ010000432.1 GCA_937885075.1 uncultured bacterium
TTTTTTTCTCTCTTTTCTTTTTTTTTTTAATGTTCCGGCGACCACCGAGATCTACACTCTTTCCCTACACGACGCTCTTCCGATCTCTACGACTTCGGCGGGATACCCGATGAAAAATCAATAATTGAGGTTTCCCCTATTTATTGAGAAGATACAAAAAAGTTTTAATCGTAGATGATGATCCGGCGATCATCAACATGCTGGCCCGGGCGATCCGGCCCTATGGATATGAGCCGGTCGGGGCCATGCATGGCCGGCATGCTCAGGAATTATTGGGTGGGAACGACAATGCTATCGATTGCGTTATCACCGATATTAATATGCCGCTATTAGGAGGGTGGGGGTTATTGGAGCACCTGAGGCGAGTTCAAAATGATCTGCCGGTTATAATGATGGCGATCCATGACTGGTACCGCCTGATCTCGCTGAAGCAAGGGGCGTATCTGTTCTGGCTGAAATCCGATCAGGTTAGAAAATTGCTCCGGGGGATTATCAGAGTAATCGAGAAGAACGAGCTCATGAAAAAGCGGAGGGCACATCCCCGGGTCGATCGGATTGGTAAACTTACCTTCCTCGACCAAAGACCAGCCCTGGAAGCAACCGTCTATAATATCAGCCGGGGGGGAGTGATGTTTGAGGTTGAGAAGGGGGGTGTGGTGAAGAATGAGTTTTCCGCCTGCTTATTCTTTTCGGAACTCCGGATCGAGGTAGAAAGATTGGCGGTGGTCTGGAAAAGTTCCAACGGAGAGAGGGATTTAATCGGGGCCAGGATAGCGGATATCGATCTTGCTAATGAACGCCGATTAAAAAAGTTCTGTAAAATATCTGCAAATGAGGCTTGAAATAAATATTCAGAAAGAGCAATATATCTCTATAGAAGTTAAAAGTAAAAAGGAAAGGACGAACTTCCAATGGCCAATAACCAATGTCCAATGTCCAAATACAGGGACATTCAGTTTTTCCTTTTTCCCTTTGTTTTTATATCCGTTTTTGAAAAATGAACAATGAAGAACAAATCCCTGATCCTACAGTCTGCGAACATATCGTAAGTTTGTATGAAGGTCCGCAAGATAAAGTCGATCAACTTGTCCCGTTCTTGAAATCCACTCTGGAACGGGATCAGAAGTGTCTGTATTTCTTCACCCATCCCCACGAGAAAGAGTCTCTGGAGGAAGCCTTTAAGAAGCTGGGGATGAATCTTGATTTTCATATCAATGCGGAGCAGATGAAATATTTCCCGGATTCGACTCTTTTTTCCTCGGGGCGCCTGGAGTTCAAGAGTATTCTCCAACTTCTCCAAGAGGAAGCCGCGGTGGGGAAGGAGGAAGGCTACAGCGAACTGGCGGTGGCCTGGGATTTCACTAAATACTTAAAGACCGGGATATATTTCAAAGAATTACTCGAGCTGGAGACTGAGTTGGATTCATTCCAGTTCTCCTTGAAAATCAAGGTGATCTGCCAGTATGACAGAGAGAAGGCGCCCCCGGCCCGTTTGATGGAAGTTTTGAATCGTCACCGGCGAGTTTGCTTTCGTCATCAGATGTATGATAATTTCTCTTATCTTCCCAGTGCGGGTAAACTATCCGCCTCCAGTCTGGAAGAAGCCGGGCTGGATCGATACCTCCGAAATCTTGACGAATGGAGCCGCTTGCAATTATCTTCGTCCGGCAACCTCGATTTCCGATCGACCCATTTCTCGAAATTGATCGAGGCGGTAGGCATGAGTGTGATATTTACCGATCTTTACGGTACGATCACCATTGTCAACCAGGCAACCTGTAAGATGTATGGTTATGAATCGTCGGAATTGATCGGGACGCATATCAGCTTGCTTTATACGGAAGGAACACCTCTGGAAACCTACCGGATGCTGGAAGCTCGGAAGAAGAAGGGAGAAAACTGGGAGTCAATTCTGACCAGAAGAAGAAAGGATGGAACCCGGATCTCCGTCTGGCTGGCCGTCTACTATATCTACGATCAAAACGGCAATATGATTGCTTCGGCGGGGATCTCCCGTGATATATCCGGGGATCAGGCCCGGGAAGAGAAATTGCGTTACCTGGCGGAGCTGGTGGAAGAGGCCTCGTTGAGCATTATCGCCGCCGATGAGTTTGGAAATATAAGTAGTATCAATCAGGCGGCGCAAAAACTATATGGCTATACCGAGGAAGAGTTGACCGGCAAGCATATCAGTCTTCTCTATTCAAATGAGTTTCCGGAAGAAGCTCGACGTGATTTGGAGATGAAGAAAGCCCGGGGCGAACCATGGCAGACGGAGGTGGTCCGGAGAGCCAAAGACGGTAGAGAATTCCCCATCTGGCTGGCGGTCTCCTACCTCTTTGACCAACATAACCGGATCAAGGGGATGGTTGGAATCTCCCGCGATATTACCGATGAGCAGCGAAAAAAGAAAACATCCCGGTATATGTCCGAACTGGTCGAGGCGGCGGCCCTGGGAATTATCTCGACCGATGTATATGGAAATATAACCAGTGTTAATCACGCGGCCGAGAAGATGTACGATTATTCGGCTGACGAATTAACCGGTAAACATATCAGTATCCTCTATTCCCAGGCCAATCCTCCTTCCCTGACAAAGTTGTTACATGAGAAGAAACTTAAAGGAGAAGGGTGGGAGGCGGAAGTTTTGAGGGAGAAGAAGAACGGCGAGGTCTTCCCCGTCTGGCTGGCTACTTCCTATATCAGGGATATTCATGGAGAGGTAACAGGGATTGTGGGGATCTCCCGAGACATCTCCGAGGAGAAGAAGGAGAGGGAAAAGAATATATATATGTCGGAACTGGTGGAAAGCGCCTCGCATTGCATCCTCTCCACCGATATGGAGGGGAGAATTATCAGTATCAACCGGGCCGGGGAGAAGATGTTCGGTTATCCCCCCGGGGAGTTGGTCGGCCAGCCGGTCAAGATCCTTCAATCGGAACAGGTTCCGGATTCATTGCGGGCGTTTTTGCGTGAGAAAACCCGAAAAGGAGAGAGCCGGGAAGTGGAGACGCTGGGCCGGAAAAAGAACGGAGAGATTTTCCCCATCTGGCTGGCGGATTCTTATCTGCTTAATAATGACGGAGAAAAGAAAGGCGCGGTCGGGATTTCCCGGGATATCAGCAAATTAAAGTCGGCCGAGGAGACGTTGAAATATATGGCCGACCTGGTGGAGAGCGCGTCCTTGGGGATTATCTCCACCAA
>CAKZYZ010000433.1 GCA_937885075.1 uncultured bacterium
AACGGAAGGGCAGGGTTACATCGAGGTGTGGCGACGGGGGCACGAACATCAGGGCGGCCGCAAGGGATCATATCAAGCGATGAGAGAGTGCGGCGTCGCGAGATGCGTGCATTCTATCATTTGTTTTCTTTTTTTTTTAATGATACGGCGACCACCGAGATCTACACTCTTTCCCTACACGACGCTCTTCCGATCTCCATCCTTGGTTTTCGCGTTGACGTCGGCTCCTGCCTTGATCAGCTCTTTTGTAGTATCGGTATGGCCTTCACCTGCCGCCATCATCAAGACTGTCTCACCATCCTTTTGTTTTGCGTTGAGGTCGGCTCCTGCCTTGATCAGTTCCCTGGCGGTATCAACATGACCAGAAAATGAAGCCCACATCAAGACTGTCTCACCATCCTTGGTTTTCGCATTGACGTCGGCCCCCGCCTTGATCAACTCCCTCACCCTTGAGATATTTCCCGCCGCTGACGCCCTTAATAAGTCCAAACCTTTATCGGCCCATCCGATTCCCTCAAGCCATCCCCATCCCCCAAGCAACAGGGTAGTGATAAGAACTAAAACAACCAACTGCTTCATAACGCCTCCTTTTTGCACCAAGGAACTCCCAAAGATGCTTTCTAAGCCCCGATCTCCCCAAGGCCGGTGTTTTCTCCCTCCCAAAATCGGGGGGGTTCGGTCTTCCGTGTAAATAAATTCTTCTGGATATCGCTCCTGTTTTTCTGCCTGATTATGATACTGATAATTTATATTTTTGGTTGATAGGGAAAAGATCGTTGTTTGTTGTTCCGTTAATATCGGAACCCTTAATTCATGTATAGTAAAGTTATGTAGAGTTAGGTGTTTGGGACCAAACTACGCCATATTTTGATAGACTTCCTATAGATCAATCTCAAAGTATCAAGTGCCCCAGTTTGATAGATTTTTTTAGCGGTTAGCGGAATTCGGCTTTCATTTAACGCCGGGCCAGTTATCGATCGCTGATAGAAGATCCCGCCCCATGACCACCCAGGCCCGGCCCATCTTGACGGCCCGAAGTTTGCCGTCCGCGATCCAACGGCGGAGAGTCAGAACTTTTACAATCCCCAGGCCTTCCTCTATCTCTTTCAGTGTGTATGCTGTGTCTCGTTCAATGTGTAAGGCCATGTGATTATTCCTCCTTTGACGTGAAACTTTAAATTTCCTCTTCTCATTCTATGGTATCCAGTAATCGAGCAATCTCATCAGGTGAAGGGAGTTGCCCCTTGAGTTCCCCGGGCAATTGTTTGAACATTCGATAGGTGGCGACGCCAATGGGTCGGCGGGAATCGTGCAAGGCGTATTCAACAACCGTGCGGTTCTTTCCCTTGCACAGGATAATGCCAATGGATGGTCCTTCGCCGTCTTCTCGCACCTGTCGATCCAGGGCGGTCAGATAAAACTGCATTTTCCCGACGAACTCCGGCTGGAATTCTCCGATCTTCAGGTCGATGGCCACCAGGCATTTGAGACGGCGATGATAGAGCAGTAGATCTACGAAGTATTCCTTCTCGTCCACGGCAAGACGGAACTGACTACCGACAAACGCGAACAACCCGCCCATAGCGCGAAGAAAATCCTCAACTCGCGCGATGAGGGCGCGCTCCAATTCACGTTCAGAATGTTCTTCGCCCATTTCAAGAAAGTCGAAGGTATATTCATCTTTTACGGCTAATTTGGCCTGAGATCGCAGTTTTGGCGTTAGCGCCTGGTCGAAGTTGGTCTGTCCGATAAGCGATTTTTCATAGCTCTGGTTCTCGATTTGATGGATAAGCACATTCTTGGTCCATCCGAATTTTCTGGTCATGCGGATGTAGAATTCACGTTCTAATGGGTCTTTGCAGCGTTGCATGATGAGGACATTGTGGGTCCAACCAATTTGTGCAACCAGTGGTTGCACTTTTGGCAACTCACAATATGCCAGATAGAATTCACGCATGTAGAAGACATTACGCCGGGAAAAGCCGGTCACCCCGGGAAATTCCTTCTGTAAATCTCCAGCCAGTTGTTGGACAATTGATTTCCCCCAGGTGTCGCCTGATTGCCGCTCGACAATCAGGCGACCAATATCCCGATATAGACCGATAAGCTCTTTGTTGACCGCCTTGAGCGCCTCGTATTGAGCGTGCCGGATTCGCTCTTTTACCTCGATCAAAAGAGCGGCGTAATCATCCGGAAGTCGTTTGACTATTTTATCCATACCCTCAACTCCTTGAAATTTCGATTAATTACCTCTGCCGGATCATCAGCTTCCTCATTTATTCCCTTTGAGATACTGCCGGATGGCTATATTGACCAACTCCGACAGGCCCCGGCTTTCCCGCCTGGCCTTTTCTTTGAACTCCTGAAGGAGCTCCTGGTCAATGTGAAATGTCGCCCGGACCGCGGTCAGGAGAATCTCCGATCGATCTCTCTCTCCCTGCCGGGAAAGTGCGCCGTCTTTTTTTCTTTTTTCATATCGGCCCGGGTGGATCTGCCGGCCGGTTGGTGAACTGGCCGGACCATTCAACTTATTTGGTAAACTTGGTTTACTAAGTTTACCAACTTTCTTCTTTTGTTGAACTTCTCCCTTCTTCCCTGTCTTTTTCTTTGCCGGGGTTGGTCTCTCCGGGGTCTCGATCTTGCCGGTCTTTCGGATAAACGGGAGTTTCTGATCCACGTCTTCGGTAAATAGTTTCTTCTTCGCCATTATTTAAACCTCCTGCTTGATAACCTCTCGGGCCAGGCTCTTATAATCCCGGGCTCCGTGGCTCCGTGGCTCATACCTGAATATATCCTGTCCCCTGATCGGGGCTTCCGCAAGAGCCACGTTTACCCGGATCGAGATCTTGAATACTATTCCCTTAAAATGTTTTTTTAGTTCCCCCAGAACCTCACGGGAAAGGTTCGTTCGCTTATCGTACATACAGGAGATGATACCGGTGATCTCCAGTGCCGGGTTGATACGCTCTTTTACCAGCTCGACCACTTCCAGGAGCTGTCCGGAGCCCGCCAGAGCCAGGTACTGAGACTGAAGTGCGATAAAGACCTCTTGCGCGGCGGTGAGGGCGTTCTGAGTCAACAATCCCAGGGAAGGCGGGCAATCTATCAGGATATAATCATAACGGCCCATGAGGGGCTTTATCGCTTCTTTGAGATAGCTTTCCCGACCGGGCTTATTATGAAGATATTCCTCCGCGCCGGCTAAATGAACGTCGGCTGGAATCAAATCTAAATTCTTCAGGATTCCGACTGCAGCATCTTCCGCCCGGATCTCTCCCTGGATAACTTCATAAACTGAGTTTACCGGATTATCCGGACTTATTCCCAGGTGGAGGCTCGCGTGAGCCTGGGGATCCAGATCGATCAGCAGAACTTTCTTCTTCCGCTGAGCCAGGGCTGCTCCCAGGTTAACCGTTGTGGTGGTCTTGCCCGATCCACCTTTCTGGTTTGCTAAAGCTATTATTCTGGTTTTCATAAACTTGGTAAACTTAGTTTACTAAGTTTACCTACTTCTTCTAATTTTTCCAACGAAATCGGAACATATCCGCAATTTCGCCCACCTGAACCGTACCTGTTTTCTCCCCTATGATCGATCCGGTACAAAATTAAGATATTTTTGTACCATCTGTACCGTTTTTAATCTCGACGATCCCTCACCCATAAACTCTTATCCGGTAGTTTTCCCTCTGATTGACCTGTTACAAAATTAAGAAAATTCTGTAACATCTGTAACACTTTTAATGCGGTAGTAAACCACGCCTACGGCGGGTAAACTTCCGCACTCCATATTTCCGCGGTCAACGACCGCGGCTACAACGCCTCGCTAAAAGGGTGCGACCCCGGTTCTGTCTGGCGGTCCAGAGATGTATAAGCACTCAGACGCCCGTCACGGCGTTTTCTTACCCAGGATCGATGTTGTTTCCTTCTGTGAATCGCGGTTTTCCGGTCTTTCGTGTAAACAAATTATCCTCGGTCCCGCTCCTGTTTTTCACCCTGATAATGGTACTGATAATTAACGTTTTTAGTACCATAAAATATGACTTGTTATCCATCAATATTTTTGATACAATATTTATATTGAATATTCCGGAAATAAATCCGGTTAAATTTAAATAGGAGAAAAAATTATGAGTAATGATGATAATATTGAATATTCCAAACCTGGGCCAAAACATCAGAATGAATTTAAAGAGGACGAAGACGGGAACACCCGTATTCGAACTCCCTTCAAACAAAAACGGGGCCATAAAACAAGAAGTCGACGGGAATATATAATATCTACACAGAAGCGGCCTTAGCCACTAGCTTAGCAACTTCTCCGCCTCGATCCTGACGATTGTCGTCGTAGAACCGGAGAACCTCGTAGCTCTTGTGCCGGGAGAAATCCCGGACGGCGGCCAGGTTGCCGTTGGTTAGTTCCAGGGCCTCCGTGATCGCGGTGTGTCGGAATCCGTGGGGCCTGGTCTTTATCCCGGCCCGGGCCGCCACGGTTAAGACAATTTTATAGATTCCGTCATAGGTGAGCCGTCGATCGACGCTCCGTCGATCGTAGTTGAAGAAGAGCGGGCCCGGTTCATTCCCCCGGAGCTCTATCCAGTCGGATAGAGCCCGGGCGGTCTCCTCCGGAAGCGCGACCAACTCCCGTTCCAGCTCTCCCTTCCCCAGGATCGATAGCTGTCCGGCGTCCAGGTCCACGTCCGCGATAGTAAGTTCGGCCAGCTCACCGCGTCGCAGGGCCAGGTCATAGAGCATCCGGATGATGGCCCGATCCCGAATGTCCCGGGGACGATCTGATTCATGGAGCTTTCGCATTATCTTTTGGAAGCCTCTCCGCCCGGGACCCCTGGTATTGCGATATGGTCGACTCTTTACTCCCGGGATATCCAAAGACCAGGGGATGAATCCTCCCATCCGGGCCAGTTTGATGGCCGACCGGAGGGAAGACAACCTCCGGTTAATTGTCGCCGGCGTTTTCTCCTGTTCAATGAGATGGACCTTATACTGGAGAGTCAGAGAGTTAGCCTCCCCCTGCCCTCTCTCGATCAGTCTCCGGAGGGCCCTGGTCGGATCTTCCTCCCCGAGAAAGTCGGCAAAATCTTTTAGGTCTCGATTGTATGCTCTCCGGGTATGGGGACTGAGTGTAGCCAAGTAAGATGCCCGGAGTTGGTGGAGGCGGTCCGACAAGTCTGCCCGGGCCGGCTGTTGAGCGGACCTGGTTGTTATAGTCGTGTTGGTCATCTTTTACTCTGATATTACGGGGATTTATTAGATCTATTTTTGAACTTTTTGAGTATCATAGTAGATCGGAAGAGCGTCGTGTAGGGAAAGAGTGTAGATCTCGGTGGTCGCCGTATCATTAAAAAAAAAATAAAGAAA
>CAKZYZ010000434.1 GCA_937885075.1 uncultured bacterium
CAATACCCCCTTGAGGGGTACGAAGAAAAACAAAGAAAACTATGGAATTTTCCTTTGTTTCTTCAAATTCCTTCGTGAACTTCGTGTTCTTCGTGGTTTAAAAGGCTTTTCGAGTAAGGTCAAGCTAAGTTCATCTTAGTGTCTTAGTGCCTTTGTGGCGATTTTATTTAGAAAAAAATCCGATCCGGCTGAATATTGACCCCGCGCTGGAAATTATGCTCTTAAGATCGGCCCAGCTGTTTATGCTCAGGGCGGTCTGAATGATATAGGCCGGGCGAAAATAAAATTTCTTGTAGGCCCGGACCCTCGCTTTCTCCGCCGCGTCCAGGGGGAACTCGGGTGTCTCGATCATCCCCAGGCAGGAAGAGAAATCCTCCCAGCTCTCATAACGGATCCAGCCTTTCTCGGTTGTGGTATCAAAGAGTTCGGTTCCCGGATGCGGAATTGCCACCGCGAACTGGGCACTCCCCGGCTTGATCTTCTTCGCGAATTCTATCGTCTCCCGGACCGTCTCCTCGGTCTCTCCCGGAAGCCCGAAGAGGAAGAATGCCTGAGTCCGGATCCCCACCTTCCGGGCCAGGCGGAACGCTTCCATCGCCTTCTCGGTGGTGATGCCCTTCTTCATCAGCTTCAACATCCGGGGAGATCCCGATTCCACCCCGAACCGGATGTAACGGCAGCCGGCTTTCTTCATAGCCCGCAGCACCTCTTCATCCATACTGTCTACCCGGCATTGGGAGATCCACTCAAACTTGATTCCCCGATCCACAATCAGCCGGCAAATTTCGAGCATCCGTTCCTTATCCAGCGCCATCGAGTCATCATCAAAATATACTTCATCGATGCCGTACTTATTTACGCACTCCTCCAGTTCATCCACCACGTTCTTTGCCGTTCGGGACCGAAAATTATGCCCGTAGAGGGTATTGGGCCAGAGGCAGTATATACAGTGAAAGGGGCAGCCCCGGGAAGTAATCACCGTGGTGGGGTGCTTCCCCCGGAATGTCCCCTGGCGGTAGTTGGGGCTATCGACCAGATCCCGGGCCGGGAATGGAATCTCATCGAGATTCTCGATCACCGGACGATCCGGGTTGACTTTAACCTCTCCATCTCTCCGCCAGGTCAGTCCAGGCACATCGGACCAATCCCGTCCTTCGGCCCGCGCCCGGACCAGATCCCGGACCGTGTAATCAAACTCACCCCGGCAGATACCGTCCACCGAGGGATTTTCCGCCATGATCTCCTTGTGATAGACCGTGGGGTGAGAACCGATCAGGACCGTTTGGGTTGAAGGAGAGACCTTCTTGACAGCGGCCGCGGATTGAAGATCAAAGTTGATCGAGGGGGTGGAGCACTCCAGAACCACTATATCCGGCCCGATCTCCTTTACCCGTTCCGCGAAATCTTCAATACTCAACTCCTCCAGGATCGCGTCCAGAAAACCGACCTCATATCCACTCTCCCGGACAATAGCCACCAGATAAGCGAGATAGATTGGATATTCAATAAATTTATCACTCCGCATATGCGGCCAGCGCACATCGGAGCGGGCCCCGAACCCTTCACCGGGCCAGGGGGGGTTTGTTATTAGTACTTTCATAATATTTTGCTCCGCAAAATATTAGTTCTTTTTATTTTCATGACAATATTTATTTACTCCTAATTTTAATGAATCTGCCACAAAGGCACTAAGACACAAAGAAAAACTTAAGTAAGATTAAAAAACGTTGTTATTGCATCTTTAAATATTTTCTTTGTGTCTTAGTGTCTTTGTGGCAAAAAAGTTGCGAAGCTAAGTTCTATACTCCTCACATAACTTCACAAACTCATCGGCTAAATGATCCCACCGGTATTTCTCCTCCACCAGCTTCATCCCCTCCTCTCCCATCTTTTTTGAGAGTTCACGGTCGTCGATCAGAGTTTCAATCTTGCTCACCAGGTCATCCTCATCACCCGGCTGATAAAAGAGACCGGTCTTGCCATCCTCAATCACTTCCTCCAGCGCGGGGAGACGCGGCGCCACCACCGAGAGCCCGCAGGCCCAGTATTCAAACTCCTTCAATGTTACCCTCCCCCGGGCCGAGACAATATCCGGGAGGATGACCAGTCCGATATCCCCGGCCGACATATACCGGGATACCTCAGCCTGGGTCAGCCAGCCGGAAAAGAAAAACGCGTCGGTCAATCCGGCTTCACCCACCATCTTCTTAAGGGCCGGGATAGCTGTCCCTTCTCCAATAATCCAGAATGCCGTCCCCGGGCGTCCGGCGCAAAGCTTTTTCGCGGCACCGACCAGCAGTTCCGGTCCATCCTGAGGATCGATCACCCCCTGGAAGATCAAGACCGTATCCTTCCCGGAAGCATGCTCCCGACGTAGATCATCACTCTGATATCTCTTAAAGATCCCCAGGTCAACCCCGTCACAGATTACTTCAATTCTATCCGCCGAGGTCCCGTACTCCAGAATGATCTCTTTCATGGCCCGGCTGATGGTGATGATCCGGTCCGATCCCCGGATCGCGGCCGCCTCCATCTTCCGTCCGAACCGCTGGACCACTCTCAGCCATCCCCCGGAAGAATAGTCATCAAGATACTCGAAGAGGACATCGGTCAGATTCAAAACCAGAAGCGGTTTACACCCGGAGAATCTCGCTCCCAGAAGCGCCCCGTACCCGGCGATGGTATTATGCGGAACTATCAGATCGGGCTTGAATCTCCGGATCGCCCGGATCAGCCGGAACATATTAACCGGATGGGCCAGAAGATACTTCTTCATCTTATGCGGGTCCAGCCGGCTGACTGTCTTCAGCCTGACGATCTCAGAACAACCGAGATACTCTTTCGCCTCTTCATCGCTGCTCGCGACCCCGCCCGCCACGCAGACCTCATGCCCCTGCCGGGCAAAACCCTGGATAATATTGGATATCCGGGGGCTTCCGCCCCCGGAAAGTGGATAGAGTTCTTCGAATATTGTAACCAGTACTTTCATTTTAATTGGCTCTCCTCGGTGGGGTTTTTATCCGACGGATCGGTCGGATCCGACCGATCCGACTGATTAAAAAAAACCGCCCCCCTCCATATTCACCGCCCTGGCCTGCTATTCCCTGCTGTCCCCTGCCATGCCCTCCTCCTCCCTGCTCCGCACCACCCGCGCGGGAACTCCTACGGCTATCGCGTACTCCTCGATATCCTGGAGGACTACCGCGCCGGCACCGATCACCGCTCCCTTCCCGATCGTAACTCCACCCCGGATAACGGCATGGGTCCCGATCCAGACATCTTCCCCGATCACTATCCGGCTGGGGGACCTCCCCTGGAACCGCATCGGTCGGGTCAGATCATCAAAGGTATGATCACCGCCGATAATCTCCACCTGGTTAGCGATCAGAGTATTATCCCCGATCTCTATATCTCCATAGCCATAGATAAATGAACCGGAGCCTAAGTTGATCTTCTCCCCGATCGTCACTTTCCCGAGTTGAGTCCGTATGGTCACCAACCGGGCGATATGACTATCCGAACCTATGGTTATTCCCTCCGCCGATGCTCCGACATCAAAGAGACTTCCCTCCCCTAAAAAGACCCGGTCACCGAGGATAAGACTCTTTGGGTTATAGAAGCGAATATTCTTCTCCAGCAGGCATCTCCTTCCCAGGTCACCCAGTATCAACCGATAGATATAACCACGCAATACGGTTCCGGCGATGGTGGGAAAACAGGAGAAGAGAGTCAGCAGCAGTCCCTGCCCGAAAAACCGGCCCAGAGACCCGCTCCCATAAACTTTCTCCCGATAATGGCGAAAACCTTCCGAAAAACCACCGGCCGGGATCGTCCCTTCTCCGTCATAACCAGTCATAAGAACTTATCCCTCTCTTTGTTCTGGCAACTTTGCCTCTAAGGAAAGCATGAAATCAGGAGAATTTAAAGTAATCCTCCTCCTGCCTTCCTGCTTTCCTTAGAGGTTATTGAAATTCCGAAGCAGTAAATTCATCTTTGTGGTCTGCTTTTAATCTACAGGTTATCGCGACACAGATTAATTCCGCGACGACAGACCATATCCTGATAAAAACCGCAAAAATAGTACCATACCCGACCGGAATCGAAAAGAGCGATTCTAAAAGAACCACGATAGAGAGTTCCGCTATCCCCAGACCGGCGGGCGTAAGAGGACTTATCGTTCCCAGTATCCATGATACCGCCATTATCCCGGAGAATAACAGCCAGGAATATGCCGGAAGAGGGTGGGCCGCGAAGATATCACCGGGCAGAATAGTCAGAAGAAGATAGGTTGCCGCCCCTTTAATCAGCCAGAGACCGCACCAGTAGAGTACCAGCAGGAGGATGGAAGAGTAGCGGAGATTTACTCTCATCTCGATATGCTCAACCTTGCGGAGGAACCAGTTGAGAACCGGTTGAAAGATCCGGGGATGGAGCAGGGCCAACCCGATCGGGACCAGGGCTACCAGCAGAATGACCAGCCGGGAATCTCCGGCCACTTCCAGGCTGGGCCAGAGCGGCAATGTAGCAAGAGCGACCAATACCCCCGAGACCGCCAGGATTATCAGCATCGCGCCGACACTGGCGAGAGTTATCAACCGCGGCACCCCCTTCTTCTCCAGCATCACCACCCGACCGACCGCGGTCCAGATCTTGCCGGGGATATACTTGGCCAGTTCGCTCAGATAATATACCCGGAGAATCTCCCCGTGTGAGACCACCTGCCCCAGGGCCCTCAGGATAAATCCCCACCCCAGGGCTACCAGGAGTCCTCCCCCCACCGTCATAATCATCGATAGAGCCAGGAGCCAGCGGTTGGCCTGAAGAAGACTCCGGGAAAATGCCTGCCAGTCAAGATCGATCAGGTTAAGAACCAGGAAATATCCGATCGCCCCCAGAATAACAACCTGAACTATCCTGAAAATATAATGTTTGGTTATCTTCATTAAAAAATAGCCACAAAGGAGCTAAGACACTAAGGAAAATAAGATACGTAGTTATTGCACCTATAATTCTTTTCTTTGTGTCTTCGTGTCTTTGTGGCAAAAAAACTGCGAAACTAAGTTCTTTTAACGTTCTTCTGCTTCAACGTCACTATTTTTCAACGTCAGTTATTTTAACGTTATAATTTAGCGCCAAGACGCTAAAGTGTAGAGTAATCGACATCCACCCGATCGGAATGGGGCGTAATCTTTTTCTCTATCTTCACACCTCCCGATCCGCTTAATATTTCACTGAGGCGAGCCTCATCACCCACGGCCGGGCGCGTCGAGATCAATCCGTTGGTTTTTACTTCGACTTCAATCATAGCCTTCAGAGACCCCTCTCCCACCTCACCGGATATCTCATCCACTATCTCTATCGACTCATCCTTAAAGGTGATCGTCCGATTCAGCCGCCGGGACGAAGCCCGGCCGGAGACCGCCGTAAGCTGAAACGAGGCGTTCTTTCTCCGGCGGATAAAATCAATCCCCTTCTTCACTATCAGATATCCGCCGGGGAGGCTGCTTATTGATTTCAGTAAAAACCGTGCCAGAGGATGAGGAAAATAATAAGAACCTTCCCGGAAGGAAGCGGTAACTTTCATCTCTCCTTCATCGGACCAGGAGACTGTATTATCCGGGCCAAGGCGGAAAGAACTCCGGGACTTTTGATCCTGGGCCGTCAGAGTGTAGCCCCGATCCTGAAAAGAGAGATCTCCCCCCTCCGAAAATACCTTTACCAACCCTCCCGACTTTCCGGCGGATACGGCGTAATACCGCGCGGTCTTCACCGCCGCCAGGCCGCTTTCGGGGAAGAACCTCCGGAAAGGGTCGCCCTTAAACGGCAACTCCCGCCGGTCCCGACCCCATATTCCCTCATTCTCCCGGTAATGATCGTATGCCAGCAGACCATTATAGAGATGATAACACCGGCTCAGATCATCCTGAGCTAACTGTACCATGGCATTTCCCCGGGCGATGCCCGCGGAGAAAAGTGAGCGGGCCAGAGGGGAGAATTCTCCCATGATAGATCCCGCCAAAAGTGAGATATATGAGTTTCCGCAGAGGTTATATTCCCGCCCGGTGGTCAGATCAGGATGGACGAAGTAGGCGAGGAAGTCGAGAGCCCGGCCTAACGCGTCCTTCAGCCTTTCATCCCGACTGTGGAGATAACATTGAGAGAGGTATTCCAGAGTGAGGAAGGAGTAGCCGGTATCAACCCCTCCCAATTCGGGAAACCACCCCTCCCGGGTCTGACGATCCAGGACCAGCTTTACCTTTCTCTCCGCCTCTTCGCGAAACCGGTCTTCCCCCAGTGTTTCTCCCAGGCTGTAGAGGGCGGCAGCGCCCACGGCTTCGTGGTTGATCTTATCAAGATCATCATGCCGGCAGAGCCATCCGGCGGCTCCGGAAAGTGCCTTCTTTATAACCTCGTGATCTTTGGAGCTCAACTCTTCTCTCAGTAACAAGAAGGTCTCCGAGAGAGCGAAACCGGAGAAGGCGGTCGCGGCGAATCCATGCTCTCCCGCGTACCACTCATCGAACGATCCGTCGGAATGCTGGAGTGATGCCCAGAAGAGCGCCCCGGCAACCGCCAACTCCCTGATCTCCTCGCGGCCACGGCAGCTCACCCCCGGATAATCATTCTTATAGAGCAAGGCCAGAGTATAAACCGCTTCCTGGCAGCGAGCATTAACATAATCACTGCTCTTACTCCGCCAGTACGGGTAATAAAAACACCCATAGGTCGGCGAGAGCTGATCCCGGTCAGCCAGTTCAACCAGATCCCGCGAGGCACCGGCCATTGGGGTTATATAATCAAATACTTCTGGATTAATACCATTCATAAAATTAGCTCATTGCGCCGGGAAATTATTATCCGACGGATCAGTCGGATCCGACTGATCCGTCGGATAATAACTTCCCGAAAAAAGAGCCTGCGTTATTCTTCTTCCCCGGCAGCCTCGGACTCGGGCGGGGCCGGTTCGGGAGGAACCGGACCGGGAGAAGTTTTCCCATCCCCTTCCAACAACCGCGGCACCAGTTTGGTCAGATCCACTCCGGTCATCGCCTTCATCTGTTCCATGAAAGTCACCAGCGACTTCGGTGCGGCCGTCATCAAGCGGGAGACCGAACTCTCACTATCACCGGATCCGCCGTCGATGGCGATAACCTTGTCGAACTTAATATTACCGAGTGCGTCCGCCCCGGCTGCGGCCACCACCTTGAGCGCTTCCAGGGCCAGGTTGAGCTTGGCCGCCTCTCCGTACATATCCCAGGCCCGGGCTTTCTGTTTTAGACCTTCAGCCTGCGCCTCGAGTACCAGCTGAATCCCTTTCGCTTCAGCTTCCTTCTTCTTTAAAACGGCTGTCGCCTCTCCCTCCGCCTTCAAGATCGCGGCTAACTTCGCGGCTTGGGCCGGAACAACCATCTCCGCCTTATATTTCTGTTCTTCAGCACCGGCCCGGGCCTGTTCGGCCAGTTTCCGGGCCTGCTGATCGCGCTCTTTCACCCTCTGCTGCTCCACCACCACTGCCTGAAGAGCCTTGGCCTCGGCCAGGGGTCCCTGCTGATCGGCCCGTTTGTTGGCCGAAAGTGTCTCCCCGCGATAATTTTCCTGGGCCACATCCCGATCTTTCTGGGCTTCAGCGATCTGGCGCTCCTGCTCGGCCTTGACCACCTCCCCTTCCCGCCGGGCGGTCTCAGACTCTTTCATGGCGTCCCGTTCCGCCTGGGCCTTACCGATGGCGGCGTCCTTCTTTACCTCCGAGGTCCTCTTGACCCCAAGTGCCTCCAGGTATCCCCGCTCATCCCGGATATCCTGGATATTGATAATATCAATGATGACGCCGATCTTGGCCAGCTCTTCTCCGGACTGATCCAGGACCTTATCGACGAACATCTGCCTCTCCTGGTAGAGCTGCTCGACGGTCAGGACCCCGATAATATCACGGAGCTGACCCTCCAGTGTCTCCTTGATAATCTGTTTGATCTCCTGGGTTGAAGAACTGAGAAAACGTTCCACCGCCCGACCCAGCATCCCTTCATCACTGGAGATCTTAACATTAGCAACAGCTTCGATCGTCACCGGCACGCCTTCCTTGGAGTAGGCTTTCTCGACCCGGACATCCTTCAGGTTGATCAGCTCAAGCGAGATACGGCTGATCTTCTCGAGGATAGGGATCTTCAGCGCTGCCCCTCCGACTATGGCTCGCCAGCCCCGCACTATCTGTTTCGTATTGCCATCCTGATCTATAACCGTAGTCCGGTACTTCCGACCGGTGAAGATCAAGGCCTCATTCGGCTCCGCCTTCCGGTAGTTACTGACAAATAAGATAAATACCGCCAGAATCCCGGCCAACGCCGCTATCACAATCAAAGGTACAATTATAACTCCCATCTCTCGCCTCCCTTTTAAATTAGCTCCCTTCGGTCGCTAATTTAGTTTTAAACAATGAATTACATTTATTTTTTTCTACTATGCCGGTTAAATGCCAATCACTATTTTCAAGATCAGAAAATCCTGGCATCGGGTGGCCATGGAATGCTACTCCCTACTGCCCACTCCCCACTATCTACTCTATTTTCGCCAACCCCGAAAAAACAGTGGTAATCGTTACCTCTTCTCCGGCCCGGAACTCCCTCTCGGGATCCACTGCCCGTGCTCTTAGATAGACGGTACTGCCGGTCCGGGGATCTTCGGATTTCACCTCCCCCGTCCCCCCCTTGAGGAGCGCGGAAGTTACCAACGCCTTCTTCCCCACCACCGACGTGCTGCTGGTCAGAGTATTGGCCTGCTGCTTATAGAGCAACTTGAGGAGTTGATAAACTATCGCGTAAACAATCACTCCGCCAATCAATCCTGATAAAATATGCGGAATCGGCCAGTGGAGACGGTAGGCCAGAAATCCCGCCAGTCCAAAGCCAATGATAAAACTGAATATCAATTTTATCCCGAGAAATCCCGGCCCACCGGCTTCGGAGATATCTCCCGCCTCCATCCCCCCCTCAACTTCAATATCACCACCCCCCAGATCTCCCCCATCATCCCCGATCCCGAAGATAACCATAACCACCAGAAGCAGCGCCGGCAGAACAACCATCATCCCATAGATCCATTCAATTCCCATCTTATCCCTCCTTATTTTTCTTTGGAGAAAAAAACTAAAATAAGATAATACCGAAAATAATTATACTTCAGGTATCGAAAAAATCAAATATTATTAATTACTGTATGACCACCGCTAACGAATGGGGTGAAATTTGCGGTTTAACTACGGGGCCCAGGCAAGGGAATTTTTGCGAATTTTGCGCCTTTCTTGACCCGCCATCATGTCCGCCATAGCACGGAGTGCGAAGGAGGAAGCTCGAAGAGCGACGGCTGGTTTGCGGCTAATAAAGAAACCGAGGCGGGGTGAACAATTAGTGTAAATTCGTGTAATTCGTGGACTGCGAAGGGGCCGAGGCCGGGCAATAAATTAATATGAATTCGTGGACTGCGAAAAAGCTGAATCCGGCTTGAATACAAAATCCACCACGATGGGATAATGATCGCTGAGGGTCGGACTGTCATCCCGCCGCAATCCATAATCGGAGAGCTCACTCCTTTTCATGGTCTCGGTGCAGAGGATATATGACCGGACCGGCGTGATCACCGAATCGGTATAAATAACCAGGTCCATCCGGCCGGGTCCGAAACCTTTTCTCTGACTGGACTGCCAGGTGTAGGATTCCGGCGCACCGTTATGATAGGGGAAAAGATCGGTGAGAGCGGTTCCGTCCCAGTCCGGGCCTTTACCGCCTCCATGCAATAACATATCAAGCTGCCGGGACTCCCCCACCAGGTTATAATCTCCGATAATCACGATCGGAGTGCCGGGAGGAATGTCTGATTTCCCGGAGTCCTGTTTCACCCCGGCGATAAACCTGATGATATCCTTCGCCTCCTTCCAGCGCCCGGCGTCATTCCCGCCGAAGGGGAGATGGACATTGATCACCAGAAGATCCCGGGGGAATGTTTCATCGGGCAGATCAAAAAGGGTGGCAATATTTCCATCGATCGCACTGCTTTTTTTAATCGGGTAGCGCCCGGCCGTAACCACATCTTTCTTCCGGGAGGTCCGCCACTCCCCCCCCAGGATCTCGGTTAATATCTCCCGGACCTCCTCCTCCGAGTGACTCCCTACCTCCTGAAAAGTGATAATATCCGGCCGGATGATCTTCAAAATCTTGCTCAGCACCCATTTCTCTTTGAAGAGGTTATCCCAGAGGGTATTGTAAGTAGCCATCCGGATCGTTTCGGGGGCTTCTCTTTTCAGGGGAATCTCTTTATAATCAGGCGCTCTCTCGTCTTTGAGGAGATAGACCGAACCGGCCCCCGGGTCCGGAGCGATATCCCCGGATGAACTCCCTTCATCCCGGAGTACCCAGCGGAGCTCTTTTCCCGGGAAGAGGGTCGATCGGATACTTTCCCCGGGCGGAGCGACGAATTCTATCTCAAAATCCGATGAAGTAACAGTGGGCGCGGTTACCAGACCCAGTTCGTAAGCGTTAACCGGATTATCATCACCGCCAGCATAGAGACGGCCGGACCGCTGACCGAAACGCCATAGTAGATCGGCCCCGATCCCGTTAACCGAACGGCCGGTTGACGCGTCATTATCCGTATCCAGGTAGAGGACCAGATTATTACCGGACTGAAGCGATATCTCTTCCCCCAGTTCGAACCGGATAAATAAGCGTTTATCGTTATTGCTGAGCCAGACCCGGCCGATATCGATCCCGTCACCATCCCCGGTCTGATCGGAATAGGCCGGAGAAATACCCGACCAGTCATCAAACCGCCCATCCGCCCGGATATCCCGTGAAGATGATCCTCGGATACACCCGGAAAAGATCATAACTCCCAGGAGGCAAATAGTAAGAATATATTGCTTCAACACAATCATAATGGTCATTGTTAAAAACAGAACATAGCGCCTTCGGCCCAACCTCGTAGTGCAGGACTTCAGTCCTGCCCAACGAAGGCAGGACTGAAGTCCTGTACTACGAGCTTATTGAAATTCCGAAACAGTAAATTAGCGAACGAAGTGAGCTAATTTATTGCCAGAGCGAAAGCCCGGTAGTCTCGTCATAACCCCGTTTAAGAGATTCGCCTTTAAACTCGGCAATCCGGCATTCGGCGGCAAAGATGATCGTCCCGGCACAGAGATGCCCTCCCATGACCCGCCCTTCACGGTCCGCCAGGGTAACATGAGCGTGGACAAATATCTCCCCATCTTTCAGCGAGATATTCCCCAGACAGGAAGTAATCTCCATCGGTTCCTCAATGTCCTGCTCCCGGTACTCCCGGGCACTCTGGTCGTAATATCCGATCCGGGCTCTTTGAACCGCTCCGATTGCCATAATCGTACCGGTAGAGATTTTCTCTCTTCGGGCCAGATCGGTAATCGCCTCCAGCAGGTCCGAATTGTGGGGAAGCCCGGTTAGTATTATCTTTCCTGTTTCATATTCTGTCATTCTATCATTCTCCTTTTGGAAAAGTTGAAAGTGCCTTTTGAAAAAGTTGAAAGTGCCTAAAGTGCGTTTGAAAGAAGTGCCTTAAGTGCCTAAAGTGCCTTAAGTTGAAAGTTGTCGCGTTCGCCTGGCTTTTCTATCGCCCTCATCACGGCGCCTAGCATCGAGGTCCAAAGCGACAACTTTAGGCACTTATTCATCCGCCATAGCTTTAGCGACGGAGGAAGCGCACTTTAGGCACTTATAACTTCCCTTCCTCCCCTCCCCCCTCCCCACGGCTCGAACGATTCACCTTTTAAGGCCGCCACAATCCGGGATGCGGCTTTCCCATCCCCGTAAGGATTTTGAGCCCGGGCCATCCGGTCATATTCCTCAGCATCATAGAGGAGCTTATCGAGACCAGCTTCTATCCTCCCGCGATGCGGTCCGACCAGCAGACAGGTCCCGGCCTCAACTCCCTCCGGACGCTCGGTTAGATCCCGGAGTACCAGAACCGGCTTGCCCAGAGCCGGTCCCTCTTCCTGGACACCGCCGGAATCGGAGAGAAGAAGCTTCGCGCCTTTCATGGCATGGCTGAAGGCGATATAATCCAGCGGTCCGCTCAGAACAATATTAGGTTTCCCCGCTAAGATCTCATGAGCAGGCTGAGAGACCTCAGGATTGGGATGGACCGGGTACCAGAGATATATCTCCCGATGGAGGGAAAGATAATCCCGGACTGTCTCAAATACCTCCCGGATCGGCCTACCGAATATCTCCCGCCGGTGACAGGTCATCAGGACATACGGTTGATCTGCAGGAACCGGGACAGGAGGCGGATCAGTCCGATTAAGAATATCAAAGAGCGAGTCAATTACGGTATTACCGGTTATAAAGACTGCCCCGCGGGATACCCCTTCCCGGAGGAGATTTTCGGCGGCGCTTTTGGTCGGAGCAAAGTTGTATTCAGCGGCCAATCCCGCGATCTTCCGATTAAACTCTTCCGGAAACGGAGCGGAGAGGTCTCCGGTCCGCAGGCCGGCCTCAATATGACCAAAAGAAACCTGGTTGTGAAAACAAGCGATAGATACCGCCATCACCGTGGTGGTATCGCCCTGGGCCAGTACAATATCAACCGGATTGTCAGTAAGATATTCATTCACCCCGATCAGTACCCTCCCGGCCAGGGTATTTAAGCTCTGCCCGGGTCGCATCAAATCAAGATCAACATCAGGGACGATAGAGAAGACCTCCAGTATCTGGTCGAGCATATCCCGGTGCTGGGCCGTCGCCAGAACCCGGACCCGGAAAGTATCGGCCTCAGCCCGCAGAGCGGCGATAACCGGAGCGACCTTAATCGCTTCCGGGCGGGTCCCTACTACGCAGAGTATATCCTTAATTGTCATTAGCACATAGCCCTCGCCTTACTCGGGCAACTTTCCCTCTGAGGAAAGCAGGAAATCAGGAGAATTTAAAATACTCTCTCCTCCTGCCTTCCTGCTTTCCTTAGGTGTTATTGTCCCGGTAATATCAATTAAGACAACCGGGATCCCGAAGAATTTCGGGGAAATTCCGGAATAGGAACTTGCACCTTCTATTCAGGTGTCGTTATCGGACGGATCGGTCGGATCCGACCGATCCGTCCGATAACAATAACGCCCCGCCTTGTTAACCGCGCGTCGCTTGCCGCTTACTGCTTACCGCTTACCGCTTACTGCTTACCGATCACCCTACTCCTGCCTGGCGCCTGTCGCCTTAATCTCCTGATGGCTCTCCCGGTACTCGGTTAGAAGTTCGGAGAGTTTCATAATATCACCCTTGATCTTCTCCTCGTCCAGGGTGACAAACCGATAATCATCCTTCAGTATATTTCCGTTGGCGATAACCCAGCGGACTTCACTCCCGTCGGAGGCCCAGATCAGGTTCTCCACCACATTATCGATCCGGGTCGGGGTAAGGTTCGGCCGGCGGAGGTCGATCAGAATCAGGTCGGCGTCCTTACCCGCCGAGAGTGAACCGGCATTAAGCCGAAGCATCTTTGCCGGAACCACCGTCACCATCTCCAGAACCTGCTGTGCGGGGAGGGCGTGAGCATCCTTATGGAAAGCTTTCTGATATTGGGATGCCATCCTGGCCGCGCCTAACATATTCTGACTGTCAGCGGAGCCGGAACCATCGGTGGAGATGGCGACCGGGATCCCCAACTCCAGCATCTCCATCACCGGCGGCATACCAGATCCGAGTATGGTGTTGGCCAGGGGGTTATGCACTATGCTGGTTCCGGTCTCTTTCAGGACCACCAAGTCAACATCGGTGTTATTTACCTGGTGAGCCAGAATAGTATTCTCATCCAGCGCGCCGGCCTGATTCAGATATTCGACCGGACTGCAAAGATACTGGGAGTAGAACCAGGCCGTCGTGCCTGGCTCCTCAGAGCTGTGCATATGAAAGAGCGTGCCGTGGGCATTCGCCCAATCTTTGAGCACCTTGATCATCTCAGCGCTGTTGGAGAAGACCTGATCCGGCCCCGGAAGGATCCAGGTCCGTTCCCGATCCCCGAACTCGGCGGTATAGTCATCCAGCCTTTTCACCGCTTCTTCAGGAGTATCCAGGATACGGGGATCGTAGTTCCGGTCCTGTCCGCCGACAGCAATCATGATCTTGGTCCCGGCTTCCGCGTTCGCCTCCACCAGTTCCGCCACGTGGTACTTATTAAAATTACAGTGGTGGGTCAGGGCGGAGGTGATCCCATAATAGATGTCATCCAGCTTGGCCTTGGTATAGGTGATCAGGTTGGCGGAGACCCCGAACTCAGCGGTCAGTTCATCCTTATTCTCATTCAAAAACCCGGTGAAGACATTGACCGCGTGGTCGAGCCAGTCGGTCAGGGGTTCGTCCTTGGCGATCCCGATTATCGGAGACTCATGATCGTGTCCGTGCGCCTTGATAAATCCGGGGAGTACCACCCCATCCAGGCAGGGGATATCTCCCTCGACCAAGCCTCCTTCTTTCTCCAGACCGATAACCTGGAGATCGTCTCCGCATTCCCGGATAATTCTCTCCCCGATCCCGGATTCATACTTCCCGACTTCCTTGATCAGACTCCCCTCGGTCAGAACATACCCATCCTCAATCCGGGTCGAAAGACCCAACTTCTCATCCATCGGTAACAGCAGACGGCTCCGGACAAGTTTAAACTTCTTTTTCATATTTTCTCCTTATAAATCAGCGGGTTCTAGCTGATTTAGTTTTGAACCAAGTCCAACATAATTATGTCAGAACAGTGCCAATAGTTATTTTAATAATTCCGGCGATACTTTTATTCGCCTTATGACCGCAAAAACAATGCTACATAAATACCTTAATATATTCAATAGTTTGTTGCCGCTTTCTTCGGGCAAACGGATAAATCGAAAAAATTTATTCACTTGATTTCCCCACCGGCTTATAGTATTTTTAACATACTCATACCGTATAGAGCCTTCAGATTACGGAAGAGGAGATCAGGTAACGAAATTTATCATAGCTATCAGGGATCTATACCTTCCCTGAACTAAAATGGAGAAAAATATGAAGAAAGCTGTTTTCGCCGTCGCCGGCGCCGTCTTCTTGCTTCTATCGGGAACCGTCCTTTTGGCCGATAACTTTTCCGGGAGTGATGATTTCAATGATAATAATATTAATCTAAGTAAGTGGGATGATACCATGGGAGGCTTTGGTGATTTAACCGAGGCAAATCAGCTCTTGGAACTGGATCTTGACGGGGGCGGCTCCTCCCCGCAGGGGCATCTTCCCTGGAAATTAAACTACGGATCATATACCCAGGATTGGGAAGTATATTATGATATTAATGTCCCAACCTTCACTCAATTTTCCGGAGATGAAGCCTCCTCGATGAGCATATTTATCTATGCCCTGCCGATGGGAACCGGTGGCTATATCGGTATGACCCTGGGACAGGAAACCGGCAGCAGCCCCTCCCGGAAATTTATGGCGAACATGTCCACCCTCTCTGATACTACTGAAGCTGAAATCATGACCACATCCACCGAATCTTCCGTGAGAATTCACTGGGACGCCTCCAGCACCACGCTTTATTGTGACTATGATTCCGATGGGGGGAGTGACAGCTGGACCAATCTGAAGTCCTGGAACATCGCCCCCGGCCAACCATATTCCTGGAATATGACAACTGGAAGCACTTTTATTTGCTTTTTGATCGGGCAAGCGGAAATAACTCATGGGGGGGAGACTAACCCCTCCGGAGATAATTTTGTAGCCAACAGCACACCGCCGACCGCGCCTCTGGCGATTTTCCGGCCCGGCAGCGGGCTCTGGGCCCTCCGGAACATTACCCGGGCTTACTTCGGCGGGTCCAGTGATATCCCGGTTTACTCCGACTATGACGGCGACGGGACCAAGGATATCGCGATCTTCCGGGGTTCTACCGGGCTCTGGGCGCTCCGGGGGATAACCCGGGCCTACTTCGGGGGCGGCTCCGATGAACCCATACCGGGCGATTACAACGATGACGGCAGCGCCGATATCGCGATCTTCCGGGAATCCACCGGACTCTGGGCGGTCCGCGGACTGACCCGGGGTTACTTCGGCGCCACCGGAGATATTCCTCTGGAGCCATAAATAAAATCTATTTGAGAAATCTATCCTCTTTTTAAAAACTGATGAAAACTATTACCGAACATCTCTGGTTTAACGCCCCTACCCGGCGGGCTTTTATCAACATCACTCCCCGGGTCGAGGCGCTGGTGAGGGAATCAGGTATTCGGGAAGGATTATGCCTGGTCAACGCCATGCATATCACCTCTTCGGTCTTCATCAACGACGATGAATCCGGCCTCCACCAGGACTTCGAACTCTGGCTGGAGAAGCTTGCCCCGGAGAAGCCCCACTCCCAGTACCGACACAACGGATTCGAGGATAACGCCGACGCCCATCTCAAGCGCCAGATCATGGGGCGAGAGGTGGTGGTGGCGATCACGGAGGGGAAGCTCGACTTCGGCCCCTGGGAACAGATCTTCTACGGCGAATTTGACGGGAAACGAAAAAAACGGGTCCTGGTCAAGATCATCGGTGAATAAATAATTCCCGGGGGGAATTATTTATTTCTTGAACTTATTTTATCGCGTACAGTTGGAATGAAACAGGCTTGGCCGCTAAAGCGGCCAGGCCTGTTTTTGCGTTTATCTCCGGGAGATTATCCCGAATTACGGCAGCTTAGTGACAACGTTCTTGACAAACCAGTCTATATGGCGGATCTCTTCCACCGAGAGTGACTTTCCCTTCGGAACCATCAGTTTGCCATTATCCCAGCGATAGAGCGGACCGTGGAAGACTTTGAAGGTGCCGTCTATCATCTCCTGCTTCCGCTTCTTGACCAGGGCCTTAACCTGGGCCGGGATGGGAGCGTCCGGGTTGATCGGTGACAGATCTACCATGCCGTCGGACATATCACCCCAGTAATCAAAGTTCTTCACTCCGGCCCGGTAATCCTTGATCATCCTGTCGAAGACTGAACTCCAGTCCCAGATCGGGGCACAGACCTGATAATTCTTACCATCCGGCCCGACGCCGAACTTGCTCATATCGGCGTCATAACCGAAGCACCAGAGTTTCTTGGACGCCGCCGTGGTAACCGCGGTGGGCGAGTCCTGGTGCTGGGCGATGACATCGCATCCTTCCGCGATCAGTGACCTGGCCACCTCTCCTTCCGTAGGCGGATCAAACCAACTATTAGTCCATTTTACAATTATTTCGGCATCGGGATTGACTTCCCGGGCGCCGATCGCCATGGCATTGATCCTCATGTTCACCTGAGGCAGAGGCATCGCGGCCACAAAGCCGATCTTATTGGTTTTGGTCAGAGCGCCCGCCATTAAACCGGTTAGATAGGTGGGCTGATAGATCGCCCCGAAGTAATAGGCGACATTGGGATACTTGTGGGTAAACCCTTCGGTATATGCCACCATCACATCGGGATATTCCTTGGCTACCTCCTGAGCGACATCGGTAAACTGGGCCCCGTTCATGATAATGATATTGGCGCCCTTTCGGTCGATCATCATTGAGGCCACCGTATTCATGTCAGGCACCGACACGCTCTCTCTTACCACTGAAGTAACAAATGGATACTTCTTGACCAACTTGGCGCGGGCCTGATCGTGGGCGTATGTCCAGCCCATATCACCAACCGGAGCCATCCAGCAGCAGCCCAGAACAACATCTTTATCACTCTGGGCGCCAGATCCGGCCAGACCCAGACCGCAGATCCCCAGCAAAAATATTACGCTAAAAGACAATACCAGAAACTTTTTCATTCTTTCCCTCCTGAATCTTTCGAGAGACTGACACCTGAACTCGCGCGCCATCCCGGCCCAACCCGGTAAACACCCCCGGTCCTCCGAAAAAACAGTCAATAAATTAACATCACCTCCCTGTTGTCTAAACTTGTGGTTTTGAATTTCTTAGAAGAATAAATCATGAAATGCCCTTTCGAGTAAGATCAAGCAATATTTTTTTAACGTCTTTTTTCTTCAACATCCTTATTTTTCAACGTCGGTTATCTTTAACGTTTAAATTAGTGCCGGAGGTGCTAATTTATCAGGAAGACCTCTCATACGGCACACCCAGCGCGGCGGGCCCGCCAATTCGTTTTCTCAGTTTTTCATTTGACATCACCAGCGTAACAATTAATACCGTGGCCAGATAAGGGATCATCATCAGGAGATAGGGCGAGGTAAAGATACTGGAGATAACCGGAATATCCATTCCCTGCAATTTGAACTGAAGAATCCAGAGACCGCCGAATAATTCAGCGCCGATCAATACCATAGCGGGCCTCCACATCGAAAAGAAGGCCAGGGCGATACAGATCCATCCCCGTCCGGCGGTCATTCCTTCCCGCCACATCGGTGAATAGGCCAGAGATAGATAGGCCCCGGCCAGACCAGCCATCATGCCGCCGATAAAGACGCAGATATAACGAACGCGGGCGACATTGATTCCGGCCGTGTCGGCGGCTTCAGGATCCTCTCCCACCGCCCGGACAATCAGACCGAAACGAGTTCGATAGATGACAAACCAGGTCAGAGGAACCAGCGCCAGTCCCAGGAAAAGCAAGGGAGTTATGCCGGACACTATGGTCGGCACCCGCGGGGGAGCTCCCACCATCAGAAAATGTTTTCCCACATAGGCGGTTAAACCCAGGCCGAATATCGTGAGAGCCATCCCGCTGACTACCTGGGATTGTCGGAGCGTTATAACAATAAACCCATGAATCAAGCTCATCAAGCCCCCGGCGATCATGGCCGCGGCCAGGCCGATCCAGGGACTACCGCTCAGAGTAGCCGCGGCAAATCCGGTTAAAGAACCAACCACCATCATTCCTTCCAATCCCAAATTCAGTACCCCGGAACGCTGACTCAAAACTTCGCCCATCGTACCGAAGATGAAGAGGGTGGCGGCCTGCATAATTAAAATAATCGTATCCATTATGGTTCACCTGTCTTTAGCTTGATTTTATAACGAAGGAGCACCTGACCCCCGATCACGAAGATCAGGATTAAGCCCTGAAAGAGCCCGGTAATCCCTGAACTCAGATCCGCTATTATCTGCAGGGTGTTTCCCCCGGTGATAATACCGCCGAAGAGAAAAGAAGAAATTATCAGGACCAGGGAATTCATGCCGGCTAAATAAGCGACAATGAGCCCGGAAAAGCCGTAACGGGCGTCCGGCGGAGTAAAGTCATTGACCCTCAGGCTATGCTGAAGACCGGAAACCTCGCCAAATCCGGCCAGACCGGCCAGGCCGCCGCCGATGAACATGGTAAGCAGGATAATCTTCATCGAACTTATCCCGGAATATTTGGCCGCCTGAGGATTGGAGCCGACCGTTCTAATCTCATAACCCGTCTTGGTCTTCCGCAGCCAGTAAAAGATAATAATCGCGGCGACGATCCCGATCACAACAGTATAATGAATTCTGGTTCCGGCGATTACCGGCATCCAGGCCGCGGGAACAATTTCGGATGTCATGGGATAGGCGATACCTCCTCCGCGCCGCCAGGGGTAGGCCGAAAGATGATTGACCAGCAGGATAGCCACATAGTTAAACATCATCGTGGTCACCACTTCATTGGCGGACCATTTAGCCTTGAGAAATCCGCAGATCCCTCCCAGCAGCCCCCCTCCGATAAAAGCGGCAATGATCATGAGCGGGATCAGGAGCGGAGCGGGGAGGTCGGGAAAACTATACGCCACCCAGGCCGACATTACCGCGCCCATATGAAGCTGTCCCACCCCCCCGATATTCCATAAGCCGGCCTTGCGGGGAACCAGAAACGCCAGACCGCAAAGGAGAAAAGGGATCATTTTTATCCCGGTATTGGATAATCCCCGCACCGAGCCGAACGCCGCCATAACAATATCTTTATAGGCGGAAATAGGATCCGCTCCCGAGGCCAGAAGGACAAAGGAAAATGCCACCAGAGCCAGGGCTACGGAAATGAGCACCGACCTGATATTGTTGGCCGCGGAAATATCCGTTCTTTTTTGCAGGAAAAACTTCACAATTTAACTCCAGCCATCCAGGCCCCCAAATTATCTTTTACCGCCTCCGCCGCCGGAACCATTCCGGTGATCCTTCCTTCATAGAAAACCGCGATCCGGTCACTGACCGACATTATCTCATCCAGATCTTCGGAGATCAGGAGGATGGCGCATTTCTCCAGCTTGAGAGCAAGCAACTGATTTTGAATAAACTCCGCCGCTCCAACATCCAGACCGTGAGTCGGCAGGTTGGTGATCAGCAACCGGGGGTGGTGGGAAATTTCCCGGGCCAGAATAAGTTTCTGGAGGTTGCCGCCCGAGAGATGGATGGCCGGGGTTTCCTTGCTCGGGGTCCGAATATTATACCGGGGGATCATTTCTTCCGCGAAGCGTTCGACCGCTTTATGATCGAGACCCCAGCGGCGGGAAAATGGTTTTTCGAAATATTTATCCAGCACCAGATTATCGGCCACGGAAAAATCAGGAACCACACCTATCATATACTCTTCCGGAATATGACCGATACCTTTCTCTATTCTCCGGCGGGTAGATAGGCCGGTGATATCTTCCCCGGAGAAAATAATCTCTCCCGATAATACCCCGCGCAACCCGGCGATAACCTCGGCCAACTCCGATTGACCGTTTCCCGCCACCCCGGCAATCCCCAGGATCTCACTCTCCCGGATGGTCAGGGAGATGCCCTTTAAAGCCATAATCCCCTTGTCATTTAGGGCCCGCAGATTTTTTATCTCCAGGACCGGATCACCGGGAGCTATTTCCGGTTTTTTTAGTTGGAAGAGCACACTCTTCCCCACCATCTTCCGGGCCAGATCCCGGGGATTGGTCTGGTCGGTCCTGATCTCCTCCACCACTCTCCCCCGCCGGAGAACCGTCACCCGATTGCTGGTGGCTATTACCTCCGGAAGTTTATGAGTAATGAAAGGAACCACAGCCATCTCCTGGGTCGCCATCCGACGGAGCAGAAGCGAGAGCTGCTCCGCTTCGGCCGGGGTAAGGATTGAGGTTGGTTCATCCAGCACTAAAATCTGAGCGTTCCGATAGAGCATCTTCAGAATCTCAACCCGCTGTTTCTCCCCGGCGGAAAGCTGCCAGATGCGCGCGGAGGGATCGACCTGAAGGGAATATTTCTCGGAAAGCTTTTCTATCCTTTCCACCACCCTCTTCATTCTTCCGATGATCCCCCCTTCCCTGAGGCCCAGGATAATGTTTTCCGCTACGGTCAGGGAAGGCACCAGCTTGAAGCGCTGATGAACCATCCCGATTCCCAGCGCGATCGCGTCGAGGGGCGATCTGATGACGACTTTCTTTCCCCTCAGATAGATTTCTCCCTCATCGGGCTGGTATAAGCCGTAGATAATATTCATCAGGGTGGTCTTTCCGGCCCCGTTTTCACCGAGCAGAGCATGGACCTCACCGGCTTTGACGTCGAAGTTGATATGATCATTGGCCAGGACACCCGGGAAACGCTTGGTGATATTCCTTAACTCCAGGACCATATCTCCCGGCTTACAGCCTTGCCGAAAATCGATATCGATTGTCTTTTCTTCCCTCATTACAAATTAGTGCCGGCGGCGCTAATTCAGTGGAAATGCACTAAAATTAGCACCTCTATATTTTTGTATTATATATTATTATCTTGATTTTTTCAACAATACTTACAATCGCGAGAAAATCAATGCCTATATATATTTTATTTTACAATATACTTTTATCGCCATTTTACAAATATTTTGCTCGCGGTGATAATCTCTGAATCTAACCCTTGCGGGAGTGGGCCACATCTGCTATTCCATAATAGAACTTAGCCCTCGGCTTTGCCTCGGGCAACTTTTCCTCTAAGGAGAGCAGGAAATCAGGAAAATTAAAATACTCCCTCCTCCTGCCTTCCTGCTTTCCTTAGGGGTTATTGAAATTCCGAAGCAGGAAATTAGTTCGCTACTTTATCCGGTCCCGCACATAGTTTATGTGAGGGACAATAAACAGCGGATTGTTTTTTTCTTTTAATCAGCATAATCCGCTTTATCCGCGGTTAAAAAAGTTGCGAAGCTAAGTTCCTGCTTCGGAATTTTCCCGAAATACTTCGGGATCCCGAGTTGTTTAATATTAAGTCTCGGGACAATAAATGAGATAATACTGGAGTACTGGAGTGATGGGGGCGCCTTCCCAACACTCCAATACTCCAATATTCCAGAACAGTTGCCCGGAGCAAAGCGACGGGCTATGTTCTAAAAGGAGAAGAAGAATTGATGAGATCCATCCTGATAAAAAATGCCCAACTGAGAGATCGGAAAACCCCGGTTGACATTCTGATCGAGCAGGGGAAATTTAGCAAAATCGAGCCCCAACTGACGGCGACCGCCGATGAATTCATTGATGCCGCGGGGGCTCTGGTAACCCCTACTTTCATTGACCCCCATCTTCATATAGATAAAGCCTATACCGCTCTCTCCGGACGATTGAGCCGGAGGGAGACTCTGGAAGAGTCCATCGAAATCATGCAGGAGATCAAGCGGAATTACACCGTTGACGATGTCCGGCAGCGGGCGGTCCGGGCTATTAAAGATTCGGTTAAATACGGAGTAACCAAAATCCGGGGTGACGTGGATATTGACACCATCGGCGGACTGACCGCCCTGGAAGGATGCCTCCAGGCCCGGGAAGAGACCAGGGATATCGCCGACGTGGAACTGGTCGCGTTTCCCCAGGAAGGAATCTTCCGGGATCCGGGAACCGAAGAATTGATGTGGCAAGCGATGGAGATGGGGGCGGACGTGGTCGGCGGCATGCCGGCGGCGGAATGGATCATGGCTGAAGCCAGAAGACATGTCGACCTGGTCTTTGCCATCGCCCGGAAGTTCGATGCCGACATTGACATGCATATCGATCAGACCAAGGATCCCTGCGCCCAGTCCCTGGAATATTCCGCCTGGCTCAGCATAAAAAACGGCTATCAGGGCCGGGTAACCGGGGGACACTGCACCTCCCTGGCATATCAGACCGATGCCCACGCCCATAAGGTGATCGAACTGCTCAAATATGCCAACTTCAATATCTGCATTAACCCCCAGGTCCTGGCCATTATGGGGGTGGATGCGGAACCCCGGACCCGGGGACTGACCCGGGTGCGGGAACTGGTGGCTGCCGGGGTTAACGTGGCTACCGCCCAGGATACCATCTGCGACGGGTTCCATATCTTCGGAACCGGGGATCCCCTCGACTACGGGATGCTGATGGCCTACCAGGCCCAGTACAACTCCACCGAAAAAGTTAAAATTGTTTATGATATGATTACGGAAAATGCGGCCCGGCTGATGCGAATCGAAAATTATGGGATATCGGTCGGTAATCCCGCCGATTTTAATATCATCTACGCGCCCAATGAAGCCGAGGCTTTTCGCACCCGTCCGAAACGTCTGGTTTTTAAAAACGGAAAATTGATCGCCCGGGGAGAGAAGCGGACGGAACTACTCTGATAAAACAACGGATTAATTTGTTGTTTTATTAGAGGATCTTCTCCACCAGGTTCTTCACGTACCTCCCGATCGCCGGGGCGGCGGTCAGGCCGGGGGACTCGATGCCGATCAGGTTTATCAGTCCCGGCAGGCCCCGGTCTTCTTCGTGATGGATAACGAAGTCCCGCTCCGCCTCTCCCTTCCGGTAGAGCTTGGGGCGGATCCCGGCCATATCAGGGGAGAGATTATCTCTCTGCAATTCCGGAAGATACTTTTCCGCGCCGCGGAAGAAATCCTCCCGATGCTGTTCGTCCACGGTATAGTCGACCTCATCCACATAGAAAGCGCTCGGACCGATCTTCATCCCGCCCTGAAGATCCACCACCGTGTGGAGGCCCAGACTGATCTCGGTCGGGGGGGGATAAACCAGATTGCTGAATAAGGCCCCCTCCGTCCCCCCGACCCGGAAGTACTCGCCCTTGCAGGGATAGATCCTGTAACCGGCGGCGGCGGTATCGATCCCGGCCATTATCGCCACTCTCTCCGCCCCCAATCCGGCCGCGTTCACGACTACCCGGCTGAAAAACTCATACTCCTCCCCGTCGGCATCACGGATCACTACCCGATAACCTTCCCCCTTCTTTTTGAGGGCGATAAGTTCACAGTTATACGCGAATGTCGTATCGCAGGAGGCCTTCTTCTCCAGGTAGGCCATCAGGCGATGGCTGTCGATAATACCGGTCCCGGAGGACCAGAGGCCCCCTTCCGCCCGCACCCGGGGCTCAATCGCCCGCACCTCGCCGCGGGAAAGAAGACGAAGCCCCTCAACTCCGTTCTCTTCCGCCCGCTCCTTCAGCGCCGCGATAACCGGGAGATCTCCCTTCTCGATAGCGATGATAAGCTTACCGCATTTACGGAACGGAATATCCACCCGGGGACAGAGTTCGTAAAGAATCCGGCGCCCTTCGGTACAGAGCCGGGTCTTATGAAAATCCCTTGAGTAATAGATCCCGGCGTGGATCACCTCGCTGTTCCGGCTACTCGACTCCCGGCCGAACCCGTCATGCCGTTCCACCGCGATAATCTCCCTCCCCCCCCCGCTCAGCTCCGCCGCGACCGCCAGCCCCACCACCCCCACCCCAATAATAGCAACATCAACCTTTTCCAATTTATTCTCCATTTTTAGGGGTCAAGTCTACTTATTGCTTAACTTTATATTTAAATTCTTCCCTGATCGGGTATATTTATAGGGGTCAAGTCTACTCATTGTTTAACTTTATATTTGAATTCCTTCCCTGATCGGGTATATATTTATCGTTCGATTATATTAACAATTAAAACCAATATATCAAGGAGTCTTAAATACGATGTCTCGACCCCTGAGAATTCAGTACCCCGGTGCCTGGTACCATATAATGAACCGTGGCGGCCATCATCGAAATATTTTCAGCAATGAGAATGATCGACTGGAATTTTTACGATTGCTAAAGGAAACGATTGAGATGTGGGAGATAGAGGTGCATGCTTATTCATTGCTGGATACGCATTATCATCTTCTAATCCATACACCCCTGGGCAACCTTTCCCGGGCAATGAGGCATATCGGCGGAGTTTATACTCAACGTTATAACATTCGTCATGATACTGATGGTCAACTATTTCGGGGAAGATATAAATCAATCCTGGTAGATAAAGATAATTATCTGCTGGAAGTAGTGAGATATATTCACCTGCAAGGAGTTCGGGCAGGGATAATAAGTCAGCCTGAAGATGATATCTGGTCATCTTATCGGGCATATTTATTCCAGCAGGATAGCTTGACCTGGTTAAGCACCGGGAAAATACTCAGTATTTTTAACAGGAACCGCTCGGCCGCAAGAAAACGACTGATTGAATTTATCAGCAATGGTATCTCTCCCGGTATCAAAGAATTCTATTCCAAAGAAAGGCTATCTCCAGTGTTGGGTTCTAAAGAGTTTATTAAAAATATCAAGGATACTTACATAATTCCGGAAGCGCCTTTCTATGAAATCCCGGATAGTAAAGTCAAAAATGGCCACAGCACAATAACTATGATAAATAAAATAGTCTGTGAGCAATATCTCATCTCACAAAAATCCTTGCTGGAAGTATCCAGGGGAATTCACAATGAACCACGGGATATCGCGGTATATTTAGCCCGGCAAGAGGGGAAATATTCTTTGAATGAAATTGCTGATAGTTACGGTTTCTCAAGTTATTCCGGAGTTAATTCAACCATCAGGAGAATTAAACATCGCTTAAAAACAGACAAGAACAGATCGGAAGAGCGTCGTGTAGGGAAAGAGTGTAGATCTCGGTGGTCGCCGGAGCATTAAAAAAAAAAAAGAAAAAACTGAATGTTAGAT